>CAYFVX010000433.1:0-4602 GCA_964346425.1 uncultured Chloroflexaceae bacterium
CCGCTGCTACCGTATCTCGCAACCGCTTTGCAAAGCGGTTTACAAAAAAGTCTCCCCATGTGAGCCTCCCCAGTGGGGTCTGTTTGCGCGAAAACCTGGGAAGTAAAGATAGTTTTTATAAGGGTTGGCTATTTTTATTTTTCTATTGTACTCTGAAGCTGCTTGGAAGGCAATGGCAATATCCTGGCAATAGGTGAGCATTGTGGTTTCCTCTCTCTGTGGTACACTGATACTGGTACATTGTTGCACGTCCTTCAGGTAGAAACATCAGCAAGATGTCTTCTTTGTGGTGAAAATGTTGAGCAGTTTCTCCCCCCTACACTCTTTTTCCCCCCACTTTTTTCCTCGTGTCTTGAATCCTGTTCTGTGCTATTATGCATAGCAAGAAAACCGTAATTTACCCGATCGTAACATTCTCGCAGGTTTTCATCTGCTGCTCATATGCTATGCTACAGTCGAAAGCCACTATTGGAAGCGAGTATTCATACAAAAGAAAGGGCGTATCCATGACTTCGATGACGCGGATGCAACGGGTATTGACGGCTCTGAGCCATCAGGAACCAGACCGCGTGCCATTCTTTCTTCCCTTAACCATGCATGGCGCACAGGAACTTGGACTCTCTATCAAAGAGTATTATGCTCGTGCCGAGCATGTGGTCGAGGGCCAGGTGCGTATGCTCCAGAAGTATCGGCACGATGCTCTCTTTAGTTTTTTCTATGCCTCGGTTGAGGTGGAAGCCTGGGGCAATGAAGTTATTTATACCGATGATGGGCCACCCAATGCAGCAGAACCATTTTTGCGCACACCCTCTATGATACCCGATTTGCAAGTGCCTGTGGTCAAAGAGTCACCATCGCTGGTCAAAGTGCTGGAAGCCACGCAGATGATACGCTCCAGAGTTGGTCCAGATGTGCCAATTATCGGGGTGGTGATGTCGCCCTTCTCGTTACCTGTGATGCAGATGGGATTTGACCGCTACATTGAGCTTATCTACGAACAACCAGACCTGTTTGCACAGTTGATGCAGGTCAATGAAGAGTTCAGTGTCGCGTGGGCAAATGCGCAGTTGGAAGCAGGGGCAACCACGATTGGCTACTTTGACCCCGTTTCCTCACCAACGATCATTCCGCGCGAACTCTATCTCAAGACCGGCTGGCCGATTATGCAGCGTATGTATGCGCGTATCCAGGGACCAACCGCCACGTTGTTTGCCTCAGGGCTGGTATTGCCGGTGCTTGAGGATATTCTTGAGGTAGGAACAGCTCTGGTGGGGGCCAGTGCGTATGAGGATATTACGCAGATGAAAGCGATGTGTCGCGGGAAGAGTACGGTTATTGGCAATCTGAATGCTATCGAGATGTGTCGCTGGACAGTTGAACAGGCAGAGCAAGAGGTGAAGAAGGTTCTCGCCGCGGCTGCCCCCGGCGGAGGCTTTATGCTGTGCGACAACCATGGGGAAATACCGTTTCAAGTACCCGAAGATGTTCTGCTTGCTATCGCTGATGCTGTCGAACGATGGGGAACCTATCCCCTGAAATGGGTAGCGCATGAAGGAAGCGAAGCTTTGCATCATCGTGTGTGAGGATTATGAACAGGAGGTCAGGGCTGTTCTCAAAGACGAAGATGAGGATATAACTTGTATCGCTTTTGTTCCTTCCTGTCAACGCAATGGTGCTCATTCTTTGAAACTCAACAATATAATCGCGAGTTGCCATACGCAAGGGGTCTCTCCTTGCCTGGTTGGGGGGGCATGTTTGCACGCTGCACCCCAGGAGTTACCAGAACTTGAACAGAGCCAGTATGTTGCCCACGATACCTGTCTCGCACTCCTGGCCGATCCTGCGCTTATTGAGCATTATCGCGCTGACGGGAGCTATGTGCTGGCACGTGGCGAGTTACAACGCTGGCTCGAATGTTTCTCCTGCGGCAATATGCCGCCGGCGATAGCTCGCGAATGTTTTGAGGGTGCCAGTCGTCTGGTGTTGTTCGATACGGGCATTGATCCTCGCAGCGACGCCTGGCTGCAACAGCTTGGCAGTATAACCAGCCTGCCAGTGCAACGGGTGCCGGTTGGTCTGGGCTTTTTCCGTAACTTCTTGAAGCAGCAAATTCTGGCATGGCGTTTGCAGCAGGAAAAACAATCCTCGCGTAAGACTATTGATTCCCTCAATCAGCGGTTATCCAACTATGAGATGCTCCTGGACCTGATTGGGGAAATGACGCGCATGCGCACCGAGACTGAGGTAGTCAGCACGATCTTCGACCTGTTTATGATGATGTATGCGCCCAGTTGCCAGATATATCTTCCCTTTCATGGGGCGGCAACTGGTTCGCTCTATGTGCGCCCCCCATCGCTGGAGGTTACGGATACGCTGAAAGAGCAAATGCAACGGATAGAAGATGACTATACCTGGACCGAGTCAGGGAACGGGTTTATTTTGCGCATCACCTATCAGGATGAGTTGCTGGGGGTGTTGCTGGTTGATGAGTTTACATTCTCGGAATACCGCGATCACTATCTCAATGTGGCGTTAATGCTGGTCAAAGTCTGTGGTCTTGCTATCCAGAATGCCCGCACCTATGAGCAGTTGCAGGATGCGCTGGATGAGCTGCATACCGTGATGGAAGGGTTGCATCGGGCCAAAGAGCTGGCGGATACGGCCAATCGTGCCAAGAGTGAGTTTCTGGCGAATATGAGCCATGAAATTCGCACGCCTTTGAATGCGGTGATTGGCATGACCGATTTGTTGCTGGATATGCAATTGCAACCTGAACAACAGGACTTTGTTGAGACAATTCGGGCCAGTGGGCACGTGCTCCTGTCGGTCATCAGCGATATTCTCGATTTCTCCAAGATTGAGGCCGGCAAGCTGGAGCTTGAAAACCATCCCTTTAACCTGCGGACCTGTGTTGAAGAATCGCTGGACCTGGTCGCACTGAAGGCGGATGAGAAGCATCTGAATCTCGCGTATCTCTTTGACGACCATTTGCCAGAGATGGTGGTGGGGGATATGACCCGTGTGCGGCAGGTGCTCTTCAATCTGCTCAGTAATGCGGTCAAGTTTACGCACGAAGGGGAGGTGGTTATCAGAGTGGAGAATGGGGAATGGAGCATGGAAAATGATGAAGATGATTCATCGTTGCAACGCTCCATATCTAGCTCGCTCTTCTCCATTCATATCAGTGTGCATGATACGGGGATTGGTATTCCGCTTGAACTCCAGAGTCGCTTGTTTCAATCCTTCAGCCAGATGGATAACTCAACCACGCGCAAGTATGGAGGAACCGGGTTGGGACTGGCGATTAGCAAGCGGCTCACGGAGATGATGGGTGGGCAGATATGGCTGGAAAGTGAAGAAGGGATGGGGACGACGTTTCATGTGCTGTTTCAGGTCAAACCGGCTCCTTCGGTCGGGCAAAAGGAATGGAGCAACAACCTGCCTGCAACAGGGAACACTGCCAATAATGCTCCGTCACCTGTGGTATCAGACGCTTTCCCGATGTTGCATGGGCGTTCTATCTTGATCTACAGCGACTATCAGACGAATCGTTCGTTACTGATGCAGACGATGCAGCGATGGGGGATACATTCGTTGGCGGTATCTTTACGCTCGGAAGTGATAGAGCATCTCAGAGGAGAACGCATGCTTGATGGGATTATTCTCGATCTGCATACGTTTGATGGAGCTATCGCAAGCTGGTTGACGGATATCTCTGCGTTGCGCAACCATCAGGTGCCTGCCATGGTTCTTTTTGTACCGATGCACTTGCAAAGCAAGATTATGCACCAGACGTTTGGCAAGGAAGCTACCTTGCTGACGAGACCTATCAAAACACGCCTGCTTTGTGAAAAGCTTGTAGGCATTTTTGCGAACAATCTGCCAGGACAGGGAGAGAGTAAGAGCCAGCAGCCAGATACCCTCGATCAGGGTAATCATAATACTCTTTCCCCTGACCACTCTTCTGAGCAGATGGCTTCGCTCCGTATTTTGCTGGCAGAGGATAATGTGTTTAATCAGAAGGTGATGTTGCGGTTGTTGGAACGGATTGGTTATGAGGCGGATCTGGCAAAAGATGGAGTGGAAGTACTGGAAACATTGAAGCTGCAATCGTATGATGTTATCTTGATGGATGTGCAAATGCCCAGGTTGGATGGGCTGGAAACAACCCGTTCTATCCGCAGGAGTATGCCCTTTGCACAGCAGCCCGTGATTATTGCGATGACGGCCAATGCGATGCAGGGCGACCGTGAGTTGTGTCTGGATGCAGGAATGGATGATTATGTGAGTAAGCCGGTGCAGGTCCAGCAATTGATGAAAGCACTGGAGCGTGTTGGGGTGGCCGAGGGGTAGCTGACGCGCAAAGAGGGATTGTAGACCATGGACCGGTGACCGTGGACCGTGGACATGCAACGGACACATGCCGCAGTCATTGATACCTCTGTAAAGGGCAATGGGATCCAAAGAGGTTTGTGTTTTTTGCGGCTTCGCCGCAAAAAACACAAACCCCACCAGAATGGGGTGGCACGCCTTCAATGGGGGTCACTTGTGGGTGCGTGAGGGAACCAGGTTCCCTCACACTCCCCTTTGGCGTGGGGTGTT
>CAYFVX010000434.1:0-4602 GCA_964346425.1 uncultured Chloroflexaceae bacterium
ATCGAGCTTATGTTTGTAGTCCATATTGAAGCGTTGCACTGCGATACGGTAGGAGTATCCATCAGCCGCCTGGACTTCGTGTGCATCAAAACGGGCAGGAAAGAAGAGCACTGGCTTGCCGCGGGCTGCCCGCAGCACATTGTAGACGTTCGTCGTAATGCGTGTGCCACGTGTCAATACACCAAGTGTCGGGGTCTCCAGTAACGCAATTTCACGATACCGGCCGCGTACTTTAAGCACCGGCCGAATATTTCTGGGGTCGCCGTCGTAGGGGACAATTGTGCCGTCATGCACTGCTTCTACTTCCAAATGATCATAGGTATTGATGAATGTGCCATTTTCATCGTGGTAACCGGTACACCCTTTGATCATCGCCAGTGCTTTATCTACCCCTGTAACAATTGAGAAAGGGGAACGTCGTGGAAACCACTGCATTTCAACCATAATGTTGCCAATATCTGTCCCCTTTGCATCAAGTTGCAACTCATCCAGTCTCGCCGACTGGCCTTGAAATTGATAGTTGCTCTGCACCAGCGATGCCAGGATACTGACAATAATATCGAAATACTTGTCCGAATACCAGCCTTCACGCATTCGTTCCAGATCAAGCTTGAATGTCTCGTTGGTTAGTCGTTTGCCATCAAAAATGCTCATGATTATCGGTACTCCTTTGTCCGGAAGCAGTAATTAGTGTAAATATGACACTAATTATAATGCAGGAATGTTTGTTTGTCAATCTTTCCCCTGGGTGGTTTGCGGCCCAGCCGCAAACCACCCAGGGGATGAGGCCCTCGGCGGGGTTCACCCCGCAGGGAGCGCAAGGGAACCTGGTTCCCTCACGCTCCCCTTTAGCGTGGGGTTTATGGTTT
The DNA here is from genome assembly GCA_964346425.1 of uncultured Chloroflexaceae bacterium. Lineage (GTDB taxonomy): Bacteria > Chloroflexota > Chloroflexia > Chloroflexales > Chloroflexaceae > JAAUSY01. The sequence continues at coordinate 870 of CAYFVX010000434.1, forward strand.
TTGCGGCTACGCCGCAAAAACCATAAACCCCACCAGAATGGGCTGGCATGCCCCTGCGTGCGTTTCCTGTCCGTTTGCAATCAGAGCTTGCAGCGGGGGCACCCTGTTGAGGGTTGTGCAACCCTGGATTATTTTTGGAGAGGTGTTTGTGTGCGGCGTAGCCGCACACAAACACCTCTCCAACAGTTTTTTGCGAAAAACCCTTTACATTTTTTTTAATTGTGCTATAATGATTGATCCCTGTAAGTGATGGTCGTTGCGGACCCTCCCGAAGATGTGCAATGTCTTTGGGGGGGTTTTTCTACCCAATACGGACAAACGAACATGATGATGCCAGGACAAAAGATGCGATTAAAGACGTGCATTGCCATTGTTGAGCAATGCCCGGAAACAGGAGTGTATGTCGGTGTTGTCCCGGGTTTTCCTGACATTGATGTTCAGGCCGAGACACTTGATGAACTCTACCACGATTTGCACGAAGTCATTGACATGTTATTGGAAGATACCTCTTCCGTTTTCAAGTGTAAACTGTTTAGTCTGCAGACATGTATTGTTGCCTGAGCAAATACAACCAGCCTGCTACATGTTTGCTGCCCTAAATGCTCCTTGCCCCCATATAGTCTCATCCAGCAAAATCAGAAATATCAGCATCAGACGAGTTGACAACCAGCAGCCTGCATGCTATCGTTGCAATGAGGAAAACACGCAATTGTTCCATGCTTAATTTCTGACTTCAGGGTATCATCTCTATGGGAATTCTACCGGAGCTTCGTATTGCTCTGATTGGCGCAGGAGCCATGGGCGAAGCCATTATCAATGGTTTGCTCCATCAGGGTATCGTGCATTCGGAACAGATTATGGTCTCTGAGCCGCGTGCCGAACGACGGCAAGAGCTTCAGTCTTGCTACAAAACTGCTATCTGTGATAGTAACCTGGAAGCGGTTCAATGGGCTAATCTTATCATCTTCGCAGTCAAGCCGCAGATACTTCCGCAAGTTCTTCCTCCATTACGCAACAAACTTCCTGCTGAGAGTATGGGCCTTTCCATTGCGGCTGGCGTTTCACTCAAGACCTTTACCACTACCCTCGATCACCATGCCATGGTGCGAGCTATGCCCAACACCCCTGCCCAGGTAGGACAGGGGATGACTGTCTGGACAACTTCAATCGGAGTAACCGAACAGCAACAAAACTGGGCAAAAACCGTACTTGCCTCGTTGGGCCAGGAACTCTTTGTGCCCGATGAGCACGCCCTCAATATGGCAACGGCCATCAACGGGAGTGGCCCGGCCTATATCTTTCTTATGCTAGAAGCTATGATTGATGCCGCCGTGCATCTCGGCTTTTCCCGTCAGGTAGCGCAGCAACTTGTATACCAGACCATGCTCGGCTCAGTCTCCTATGCCATGCAAAGTGACCAGCACCTTGCCCAATTGCGGAATAGCGTCACGTCACCCGGCGGAACAACCGCGGCTGCACTGAACGTCCTGGAGCGCAACGGATTGCGCTCGGCACTGAGCGATGCGATGTGGGCCGCATATCATCGTTCTTGCGAACTTGGTCGAAAGGACTGAAGGAACTATGGCAGCAAAAACGTATGGACGTCCACGCCTCACAACCTTTGACGATAAACGGTATCGGGCGCATGTCGAGCAGTTTGTTCTCCAACGCAAAAACAGAAAACCTATGCATCCCCCACGCCAGCGCGACATCTTTGGCGGACAGGCAGAAAGTGCGCTACGCGACTGGCTGGCGCAACACATGACTCTGGATGAGCGGCGTATTCTGGAATATGAAGAACGGCGTGGCAAACGGGCAACGATGAAATACCGTGAGCTGGATGGGGTCGTCATTGAAGACAAGCAAAATATCTGGATATTTGAATCCAAAGCCAGCCGCACGGCGCACAGCCTGCATCGTGCTGTTGCCCAGCTCAAAGAAACCCGCGAAATCTTGCGCCTGTTGTATTCCAATGTGCATACTACCATCCTGCTCGTCAACACCGGTATCCCAACGGCGGAAGAAGTTGCCGAGCTTATGGCAGGCCCCGAAGCTACGGAAGAGCCGCCACAGACATTGCCAGAAGCTCTGGATGCCCTGCAAGATACCCGTTTGCTCAACGACCTGACGGAGCGCAGTCACGATGGAGTAACACTCGATGTCTTACTCTTCAGCGTAGATGACATCATAGCTCTGGCTGGTGAAGAAAACCTCGCGTTGGATTGGTCAGACGAAGAAGAAGAGATTGACGAGCAATCTCCGCGACCGGCAACCACAACCGTCTACTCCTCGGAGGAGGAAGAAGGCGAGCCGACAGAAGAAGAAGGGTCCCTGGCAGCAGCATTGCGGCGTGCTGGTCTAGGCTGAAACGTAAGGGGTTATAAAGTAGGGCAAGGGGCCTTACGCAAAGGCGCAAAGAACGCAAAGGTCCGGGCAGAAATGGAACCACGAATAACACAAATTGCACGAATGACCTGCATAGCTTATTTTTTCCTTTCCTGAGAATGTGAACAGTGACATTGAAGCGAAACAGCAAGAGACGAAGAGCATAAAGGTTCGTTTGAATCAGGGTTGGTTTGCGCCGATGATCCGACAGCGTGTTCCCTTTTTGTCCTTGCTGCTGATAACCTTCTTTGGCACGTTGATGCTGTACACATTCACAGCCGCACCGGACGTGCTCTCTGGCGACAGTGGCGAATTTCAGTTTGCCGCACCCCTGCTGGCTGTTCCCCATCCAACCGGCTACCCGCTCTACATTCTGCTTGGCAAACTGGCAACCTATCTTCCTATTGGCAGTATAGCGTATCGGGTCACGCTGGTTTCTGTGCTGGCAGGTGCGGCGACTGTGCTGTTGTTGGCACTACTCGTCCAGGCTATCACCAGAAACTATCTGGCAGCCCTTATCGCTGCCGTTGCGCTGGCAATGTCGCCGGGTATGTGGAATGCCGCAACGCTTGCCGAAGTCTACACGCTCAATATGCTGCTGCTCACTCTGCTTGCCTGGCTCCTGTGGCATGCGCATGCACGCCAGAATGTCAGGTTGCTCTCTGCTGCGGCATGCGTTACTGGCCTGGGTTTCAGTTTGCATGGGTCGTTTCTGCTCATCGGTGTACCCTTGCTGGTGTTCTATGCGGTTATTCCCCTGTTCTGGTGCCCGTTTGCAGGAGGGGAGTATTGGCTGGTACATCGCAAACGTTCTCGTGTCTTGATACATCTGGTTCTCTGGGGGGCGGTTGGCTTGCTCCCGTGGCTATTTATCTTGCTGCAATATGTGCGGCTCGGTCCCTTCAACGGCATTGATCATGGTCTGCATCGCTATCAAGATGTCGCTCATCCCACCTATTTTTGGGGAGCTCCCATCAGTTGGGCGGAAGCAATTGATCATTTGTTTGGCGGCGTGATACGGGGAGGTATATTTAACCTGCCCTCACTCGAACGATTACAGATTGCACTCCCGTTATTGGCTGAGCATCTGTGGTTTGAAGGGGGGCCGCTGGGGATACTCCTGGGTGTCATCGGATGTGTCTTGTTGTTGCGGCAGGCTCCGCTGCTCTGGATTGGGTGTGGCTGGGTGGCGGGGGCGACCTTGCTCTATTTCCTCACACTTGGGCAGGCGGCTCAGGATGCGCTCATGTTTACCATTCCCTTTCTGCTCCCCTGGACATTGTGGATGGGCAGTGCAGCGGCTGCCATTGCGAGCAAAAAAAACAGCAAGCCGCGGTCATCTCGCCCC
>CAYFVX010000435.1:0-4593 GCA_964346425.1 uncultured Chloroflexaceae bacterium
CGCGGGTTCCTCAGCGAAGTCCATATCGCCAAACGAGAAGGGTTCGACCTCGGCTGCTTCTTCTGTAGGTACTTCTGATGGCATTGCCGCGGGTTCCTGCTCCTGCAAAGAAGTTATTTCATCTTCCGAGAGACCTGATTCGGCAAGCGAAAGTGGACTTACTTCTGGTTCGTCCGATTTTTGCTCCTCGGCAATTGGAGAGCCTGTTTCTTCGGTCTGCTCTTGTTCGGCAGTTCCAACATCGGCAAATCCTGCAACCACATCTTCCGCTTTGGCCGGCAAATTATCATCACCGCGTAGCGAGACATCATCATTGGAGAAAAACCGATTATTTTCATCGTCTTCATCAAGTGTTACATCAGGCAAGGGAGGCGGTTCTTCGATGGGAATATTTTCTCTACGTTGCTTGAGTTTGGCAAAGATAGACCCCCCTCCTTCTTCGCCACTCTTCTTTGCAACCTTCTCTTTCCCACGCAAAAAGTCTGTCTCTGTCTTGGATGATGGCATTTGCCAGCTATAAGTACCAGACTCCTGCCCTGCATCTGAATCTTCATCCATTGACGGCTCCGGCTCAGCAGGTTTTGGCGGTGGAGTATGCGCCGGTTTCTTGGCCTCTGCTGATTCGTCCAGAGAGAAGGGTTGAAGTGAGGGAGGTAATGAGGAAGCATCCAGATCAACTTCCTGACCTGAAACAGAATGCAGATCAAGGTCATCAAGCGAAAAGGGTTGGAGAGACGATTCAAAGCCACCTTCTTCAGAAGAAACAGGTTTCCCTTCTCCTGAAGGTATATCGCTACCTCCGCCAGATTCCCAATCAAATGGTTCAAGGTCTGGCATGTCATCCAACGAACCTGCAGTTTGCTCTGGGTCTGCAAAGGTGGCAGGATCAAACGCCCCCATACCAGGCAAACCGTCCATATCCTCTTCCAGCGGCGGCTGTGCTTCGGCTTCTTCTTCCACTCCGCCCATATCAAAGGGTTGGAGATCGCCCAGACCTTGCATTTCTTGTTCCAATGAAGACATCGAGTCGGCCGTTTCTTGCACCCCACTCATATCAAAGGGTTGTAAATCACCCAACCCTTCCATGCCCTCTATACCTTCCTCAGAAGGTGGTTGGGCTGCAGTTGCCTCATCCAGGCCGCCCATATCAAAGGGTTGTAGATCATCCAACCCTTGCATTTCTTCTTCCAATGAAGGCATCGATTCGGCTGTTTCTTGCACCCCACTCATATCAAAGGGTTGCAAATCATCCAACCCTTCCATGCCCTCTATACCTTCCTCAGAAGGTGGTTGGGCCGCGGTTGCCTCATCCAGGCCGCCCATGTCAAAGGGTTGCACATCGGAAATATCAGAGGGCATCTCCTGGTCAGGCGGTTCTTGTGCTGGCAGATCAAACTGGAACTCGTCAGACGGCTCACCAGATTCGCCTTCTTCTTGCAGCGATTCTATTTCCTCCTGATTCAAGCCCAGGTCACCCAACGAAAAAGGAGTCAACTCAGGTTCAGATGGTTCAGCCTGTTCTTCTGCCGGTGGTGGCACAAAAGCACCTGCGGTGTCAGACGTGGGCATTTGCGCCTGTGGTTCTTCTGAGGATGCCGTTTCATCAAACGATTCAAAGTCAAAGCGAAAGGTATCTTCATCTATTTCTTCTTCAACTCTGGCCGAGCCATTACCTATGTCAGAAGTAGCAGAAACCACCTTATGGGAGTTTCCCCCCGTGTCTTGTGGGATGACATTTTGGACACCAAGCAACGCAGCCAGCAAATCATCATCGCTCACAGATTTGCCGCCGGTTGAAACCGATGTTTCACCAACTTGAGCCACGGGTGATGTTTCAGGTGTCGCCATAGCTGCCTCTGAATCAGCCAGCGCAGCACGAGCGGCTTCCACTTCGCGACGTTTCCGCCACTCTTCATCACTCCAGGCTGGGAGGGTAGCATCCACGGGTGGCACTTCATCTGGTATTCTGCCAAATAAGACATGAGCCACGTTTTGATAGGGATCGAGTTGCTGAGCTGCACGCCAATAGCTTTCGCCGTCAGAATCGCCACTCGAAAGCTTTATATAGCCCTTGAGCAGATTTGCCTTGAGCACGTCCTGACGCTCAGCAAGAATTTCATCACATACGGCGAGTGCCATATCTTCTTGCCCATAATGCCAGAGTGCTTCGACGAGACCAACGCGTGCATCAAACCGGTCTGGTTGTTCCGTCACGACGCTCCGAAACTCTTGAATTGCCTGCGAAAGCATATGTCCTTTGGCATAGAGTCGCGCCAGTCCAGGCCGGCTCAGGCGCAATTGTGCATGTTCACTCCCCCATGCATCAGCATAGAGTCGCAAGAGTTGCGAACGCAATTCAGTCATGTCGGGCTTTATTTCAAGAGCCTGTTCAAATTCGCTAACAGCCCGGTCCAGTTTACCCTGACGTTCATACGTGATACCGATGCCAACGTGCGCAGGAATATTCTCCGGGTCTGCATTGAGCACCCGGCGGAAAGCCCCTTCTGCCTTCTCGAACTGCCGATCGACAAGATAGGCTTCGCCCAACAGACGATGCGCCTCGAGATTGTTGGGGAAATAATCCAGAATGTGCTGGATTACTGCAATCGCACGCTCGGTATCACCTTCTTCAAGAAAACGTTGTGCCTGTTCGTAAACAGATTGTAGGCTGGTTGTCGCCATCTTTGGCCTCTCCTGCCAACCAAATTTCAGAAACCGATTACAAAACAAAGATAACGGAAAACTACAAGTACGTTTATTTTCAAAAGAGACTAAAACTGAAAAGATAAATGAAAATGTAGAAAGAGTTTAATCAATCATTATGCTTGAGAGAATTACGCCCAGACAGGACACTTACATTCAACAACTCATACCCCATCTTGAGAAACAAAGAGATACAATGTAACATTTATTGTAACACGGATGATTCCATATTGCAACACCAAATGATGTATTCAGGATGCAAAAAAACTACCCTGTTTATCAACCAGGGTAGTTTCTTTCTGGTCGGGGCGACTGGATTTGAACCAGCGACCTCCTGAACCCCATTCAGGTGCGCTACCAGTCTGCGCCACGCCCCGTAACACATTGGAGAAACTGTCGCATTTTGTGCCGAAAAATGCCTGGGTAGAAAGCATTCGTTGCCCGAACCTGCTTTGCATTATAGCGTGAAAAGGCAATGAAGTCAAACGATAAAACCATCTTTTACCGTCACGAGAAAGTCTATGGTTTTGAACAGAGTTCATAGCGATTGCTCGTGTCAAGCAGCAACATTCCATCTGTCATCTTTTCAATAGACACTTATAGGCAACATTTCAAACACGCTCAAAGCATCAGAGAAACATCATTCTCATCAATTTCTGGCTTGATACTTGCGTTCACGCATATCCTTTTGCATCTCAACCACATTTTTGCTGGTGTAACCTTCTCTCCCTCTCCTACATCAAACTGATAGTTCAGTCGGGTATTGCACTGGCTGATTGAGGAATAAGCAACACGACGTAAGGAGGCACACATAGATGACTCATGATCGTCTCTCTACCAGTAAGTGCCACGAACGAATGCAGTATATCAACGAATACATTGATGGTGACATTGATGAAGATCTCTGTCTGGAAATTGAACGACATCTTGACCATTGCCCTGACTGCCAGATTATTGTAGATACTTTGACCAGAACCGTCAAGCTCTATCGCAATCTTGCTCAGACCCACATTGATTTGCCAATGGATGTTGAAGAACGGTTGATGCAACGTTTGAACCTGGAGTATTAGCAGTTTGATTTTTTCCTGGTTGGGTGTAACCTTTAGCTCCACGGAAGCATCTCACCTGTGGCATACGATATCACGTCAAACCAGAGGGAACACTGGTTGTAACTATCGTTGTAACCAGTGTTGTAACCATTATGGATCTGTGTCATTTAAAATAGTTTAGAATATCACTATTATTTTATTGTGGTCGCTTGAGGAGGTGCTTTATGTTGAAACCAAATGAAGGAAATATTGAACGTGCTGGACGTGTAGTTCTGGGTATCGTCCTGATCGGTGTTGCATTGACCATCCTTGTCGGTACGGCATGGCAGTGGGTCGGGTTTGTGGTTGGGGCTGTGCTTATCGTAACGGGCGCAAGTGGTATTTGTCCCCTGTATACAGTCATTGGCATGTTGACCAAACAAAAGGATATATGCCCCACCTGTTCAGATGAAGAGGTTGACGCATCTACTCGACGTTCGTCGATGTAAGCTCACTGCTTCCCCACAGGCTCACCGGTAGCGTTAGCCGTAGCACGCGATAGCGTCCGTTCTTTCTTTCTTTGCCGTGCGCAAGCAGTACACAAAACAGGTGAAACCTGTTTGAGGATTGTCTCCCACAAAAGAGCTAAAAATATGGTACTATAACCTCGTCTTGTGCAAGACGAGGTTTTTCATATCTGTGTGATAAGGAGCAAAGCTCGTTTTGCGCTATCGTTCAGCCTAGACTTTGGCCTTTGGCTCAAATGTGCAAGGCTCTGTATTCAGCATAGGAATGCTATATTAGAATTTTTTCAATGTCGCTAAAAACTGCGATGTGCAAAAAAACCACCGTTTTTTGCTTG
>CAYFVX010000436.1:0-3108 GCA_964346425.1 uncultured Chloroflexaceae bacterium
TCGCCCTGCCCGGCACCCACGTCGATACGGTCGACGCGGGCTGCTGTGGGATGGGCGGAGCATATGCCGCAACATCAGCCGCAAGCAGCCTTGTATGCGCCGCTCTATTGTGAAGATCAGGTGTATGGGATGTTTTATGTGGGTAATTACAAACAGGCGGATGCGTTTGCTATGATGGATTGTCATTTACTGTGTGCGTTTGCCAATCAGACCGCACTGTTTATCAAAAACCAGATTGTCCAGCAGGATATTCAGCGCGAGGCAGTGATGCGCACCCATCTGTTGCGGCATTTTCCTCGCAAGATGGTCGAGCGGTTTATGAACCATAACCCGCTGTTGCAGGCAGGTGGAGAGCGGCGGGCACCGGTGACGATTTTGCAATCAGATGTGCGTGGCTTTTCCGAATTGAGTGCAATGATAAAGTCGCCGATAGTGATGCAGATGCTCAATGATGTGTATGAAGCATTTGCGCCGATTATTTTTCATTATGGCGGGACTATTGGCAAGCATAGTGGTGAGACCTTCCTGGCAGTCTTTGGGAGCCTGGAGCCAGATAGCCAGCAGTGGACAAAAGCGGTCCGCGCAGCCCTGGAGATGCAGCACGCGATGAAAGAGTTGGCAGAAACATGGCAGAAGCGCGATTTGCCGGCTCTGGCGGTGGGTATCGGGTTGGATACGGGGGAGGTAATCCATGGGTTTATTGGTTCCACCAGTGAGCAGATTGAGTATGCGGTGATGGGGGATACCGTAAATCAGGTGAAGCGGTATTGCGGCGCAGCGGGGCAAGATGAAATAGTTATCAGCCGTGCGATGTATGATCGTGTCTCGCATTTAATAGAGGCAGAACCGAAACAGGCACGTATGCGGCAAGATGAGGCAAGCGGCGGAATTGAGCAACCAGAAGGAGCTATGTATAGTATTCGGGGAATGGTTGGGGTGCGTGCGGAGGAAGCCAGGAGTGGGTAGTCTGGTTGGCGGTTCTTTGCAGTTATGCCGCAAAGAACCGCCAATTTGTTTATTCCTCGGCGGGTTCGCTGGTCATGCTCTCCTCCGTTTGCTGGTCGTCAGTGCTGATTTCCAGGTCGCCAACATCTATTTCCTGGCCTTCTGTGAGCGCATTGATGCGATTGAAGAAAGTGAGGTCTACCCATTCAGCCCCGTCGGTTGCGTTCGGGTTGATGGCGTAGAGGTGATAGGTTGCCAGCGGCAAGCTTTCAAAGAGAAAGACACCGTCGGCGTCTGTCTGTGTGCTCTCGGTGAGCATAACCTCTTCACAGGGTGTTTCATCAAAAATAAAACTGCCATCTTCTGCGCAGATTTCTACTGTCGTATCGGCAAGTGGTTCGCCATCATATGTGAGACGGCCGGTCACGCTGGCGGTTTTCGGAGTTGCCGCCGGTTCTGGCAATGTAGGCGTGCCAGAGACGGCAAGCGCGGCGATGCGCGACTCTGCAATACCAGATGTACCGGGCACATTCACCTTCCATTCCTCTTCCTCGCTATGCCAAACCGCAAGCCCATAGTCGGTGGCTGCCCAGATATTCCCCTCCCCGTCAATATCCAGCTCGCGGACGGTTTCACTCGGCAGTCCATCTTCGGCACGAATGTCGCGCCATGCAGCACCATCCCAAATTTTAATGCCACCGTAGGTAGCAAGCCAGATTTCACCATTCGGGAGACTGATGATGTCATTGGCAGTTGCTGAAGATTCCGGGATTGCTTCGACCAAAATGCCATCTTGCAGCGTGTAAACGGCGGAACTGGTGAACACCCAGAGTTCGCCCTCCGCTGTCACGGAGAGCATTTCGGGTGATTCATACGTTTCAACCCCCATGTCTTCATTTTCACCATAGGCGGTCCAGGTGGTGCCATCAAAAGAGACAAGTTCGCTCCCATTGATATTTAAACCACCCAGCCAGATGGTGCCATCAGGGGCAAACGCAATCAAGTCGGTGGGAAATCCTTCTTCGCCGGTACTGTCCTGGGCTGCATAGGAAGCAACCACCGAGGCGGTAGCAGGGTCTACAACAGTAATAAGTTCATTTTCAAGCAGCCAGAGCTGGTTTTCATATGGATTGTAGGCAGAGGTTTCAAAGTAGGAGTAGCTCTCGCCGGTGTCTACAACAATCTCTTCCCAGGTCTGACCACTATCGCTTGATCGGGCGATGGAGCTGCCACAGACAACCCATGCATCGCCACTGGCATCAAAGAACACGGAGCCAACAAGACACGAGCCAAGCTTCGTTGTACCTTGCGGTTCTATCCAGGTTTCGCCAGCCAGCACACTGATGCGGTTGTCGCCTGCACCAACGACGACGGCCAGGTCGCCTGCGTCAACTGTGGTGGGGGCTGGTTGGGCATCTGCTGACAGGTTTTCTTCAGGCGATGCTTCTGTGGTCGCCTCTTCTTCAGTCGTTTCTGTGGTGGTTGGTGTTTCTTCTTCCGCCATTTCGGCAGTGGCTTCTTCAGCGACGACCGGTTCCATAAAGCGGATACTTTCAAGCAACGAGGGATAGAATTCTTCGTCTATCTCTGCTTCGGAAATGAGCGACATCATCATGAACATGCGGTTATTTTCAAGCATTGAGATAATGATGCGCCCCTGACCGCTGACTTCTTCTGATTCGACCTCAATATCGGCTGCCAGTGCTTCATTGCCATCAATGATGATGGTTTCGTATTCTGAGGAGATGGGTGGCAGGTCTTGTTGTTCAGCGAGTTTGTCCAGGATAAGTTCATTGGTTATTTCTTCGGTGTCTTCAATGCCAATTTCAATCAAATCTTCTCCGGTAAAATCGCTGATGGTGAAGAAAATGCGACCGGTTTCCCCTTCAATCATAATATCGCGGTCAACCACCTGCGCTTCCCATCCAGCCGGTACTGTCACGGCAATGCCGGCAGTTTCATTGACAATTTCCTGGGGAGTTGCGGAGTCTGCATTGGGAGCATCGGTTTCTTCTTCGGTGGGTTCGTCCGCGTTTTGCGAGAGTTCTGTTTCTGCATCGGGAGCCTCCGTTTCTTCGTCGGGAGTTTCCGTCCCTTCTTCAGCAGCCTCCGTCCCTTCTTCAGCAGCCTCCGTCCCTTCTTCAGCAGCCTCCGTCCCTTCTT
>CAYFVX010000436.1:3208-4586 GCA_964346425.1 uncultured Chloroflexaceae bacterium
CATCGGCCTCTGTTGCTGCTTCAGTCGGTTCCTGTTGTTCTTCTGCAGGAGCCTCCTCCGTTTCTTCCGCGGTGTCGGCAGGTGGTTTCGTTGCAGCCGGTACGGGGGTATCCGATTGTTCGGATGGTTGCTGGGTTGCGTCACCACATGCGGCGAGTATCAGCGTGAACGCCAGCGAGAGAATGAGTATCAGATGAGAACGGGCCAGATATTTTGTATTCATGAAATTGTTTCCTTTCTTGTGCAAAAGCCGGCTTGCCGCTCATGCGAGCGGCAATAAGGGAGTTTGAGGAGACTGGCCCCCTCAAACCTCACATTTGTGGATGTTTGGCACAGCGAAACCGCGCCAAACATCCGCATAGATTGCCCTTGTTATTATACCAGGGTATGGCTCGCTGTTATTTTTTTGCTCCAAAGCGAACGTCTGCTGGTACTGGAAAGCCAGGTGCCTGGACTGGAGCTTCATCTGGCAGAAGGACGATTAAGGATAGTGGTTCCCTCTTTAAGGCTCTCCCGTCTCTCATCTTCACTTCCTCCACCTTTGCCCAATCCAGCAGCACACCCGGCTCGCGCCCATCAGGGGCGTGAAAGGTAGGGCTGTGTATCTCGACCACCTGCGCGTTCTGTCCTTCGGCAGATGGCAGCAGCAACGAGACGACGCGCCAGGTCGGGGGCAGCACGACTGGCTGGCAGACGTGCTGGCTGCATATGCGGGCGTGGACCACGTCTTTGTCGGGGTGGGGAGCAGCTAGGCGCAGGTGGATGATGAGCGATTGCGTGGGGCTGGTGGGCAGGCTACTCAACCGTATTTTGCCCGTGCCATTGGTCCAGCGGGCGGTGGCGTTTTGCTGCACTTCGGCGTTGTAGACGCCACCCACGTAGCCAAAATCCAGTTCGTTGCCAATATCTATCGCGTCGGTTGGCTGCGGGTTCAGGTTGCGCCAGCTCCAATCCGTAACGTATTGTTCGGCAACAAAATAGCCTTCAAACGCGTCACGCGCCTCTTCCTCTTCACCACGTTCGCGCAGCAGGTTGCCCAGGCTGGCGTTTGCGCCGGCGTAGCGGCGTTTGCGGCTCCACGCCGAGCGGTAGTGCTCTTCCGCCTGCGCCAGATTGCCCATGTCGTGGGCCACATTGCCCAGCAGGATGCGCCCATCCGCCGTTTTCTGCGCCTGGTATGCTTGCTGATAAAACCACTGCGCCCGCGGCACATCGCCCAGCGCATAGGCAACGTCGCCAGGAATGCGATAGAGGCTGCGGGCGGCCCCGCTGACAGCCCATTCCCAGGGATACCAGCTCACGATGGTGTAGAGCAGCAGAGCCGCCAGTGCGAGGCTGATGAGGGGGAGGATTTTTTTCCCCACCCCCACCCCCCCCC
>CAYFVX010000437.1:0-4582 GCA_964346425.1 uncultured Chloroflexaceae bacterium
ATGAAGTTCGAGAACCAGATCGACCTGTTGGTGGCGAGGGATGCAGTCTTCGCGGTGCCACGGCAGCGTTTTCCGTTCGTGGAGCAGACCGTCCGCTGACTTTTTTGCTGGCTGGTATTGGTGTGGCAGTCAGCACCATATTAACCCAGATAGCTTTTTGCTGGATTGATTCGGGCCGCGAGTGTACGCAAGAGTTCTGGACCATCTTTCTCTTTAGTGGAACAAATGGTGGGCTTTCTGCTATCCTCTCACTTGGTCTGTTCAACCTTGTGGGCAATTCGGCTGGCATCGTGACACCACTGAAGCTTATGGAACTGGCCCACCCTTCGCAGCCTCTGCTGCGCAAACTTATCCACGAAGCACCCGGGACCTATTACCATAGCATTGCCGTCTCCAACCTGGCGGAAGCGGCCGCCGATGCGATTGGTGCGGATGCCTTGCTGTTGCGTGTGGGCGCGTACTACCACGATATTGGCAAAACGCTGCGCCCATTCTTTTTTACCGATAATCAAATGGGGCGCGAGAATGTTCACAATGAGCTTGACCCGCATACCAGTGCAGAGATTATTATTGACCATGTGCGTGATGGCCTCAAAATGGCAAAATCGGCCAGTTTGCCGGAGCAGATTGTAGATTTTATTTCCACCCATCATGGCACCCATCTGGTTGGGCACTTTTATCAGATTGCTCTGCGTGAAGAGGATTCGGTGAATATTAACCACTTCCGCTATCCCGGCCCACGTCCCTGGACACGTGAGCAGGGTATCTTGATGCTGGCTGACTCGGTCGAAGCCACGGTACGATCCAAAGCCCAGCATGGCAAGCTGATATCCGAACGTGCGAAGGAAAATGGTGCAGCGAATGGGGGAGGAGTGCAGACGGTAGAAGAGCTGGTCAATTCGATTATTGATGATAGAGTCCGCAGCGGACAACTGGATGATACTCCACTCACTCTGCGGGATCTGGTGCTCATCCGTGAGGCATTTATCAAGAGCATCAAGAGTATCTACCACCCACGTACCGAGTATGTGCGCCCGCTGGTGAAAGCACAATAGGGCAAGCCTGGTGGGGAACCTATACAAAGAAAGGAGGGAAAAACGATGTCAACGACGGTTGAAATGCCACTCAAGACCGAAAGCGTGGAAGAAGTTGCCGTTGCGCAACCTATCTCTCGCGTGAGTGTGCAAGATACGGAAGAAGCCCCCCCAAAGGGAGCGTTGCCACCGGAAGACTGGCCCAACATTGATCACATAGAAACGGAGGATGACGAACCTGTGGATAACATCCTTTCGGAAAAACAACAACGCTTGTTGACCGAATCGTTGTATAGTTCCTGGGACGGGCCGGGCGAAGGACGCACATTTATGGTGGCAGCCAATGTGGGGGTTTTTACCTCCGTCTATCAACCGCCAGTGGTGCCAGATGTTTTTATCAGTCTGGATGTGAAGGCACCGGCCAACTTTCAGGAGAAATACAACCGCTCTTATTTTGTGTGGTTGTTTGGGAAGGCTCCGGAACTGGTTATCGAAATAGTATCCAACCGCAAAGGGAATGAAGCCAAAAAGAAAATGCAGACCTATGCCCGTATGAAGATTGAATACTACGTGGTCTATGATCCTTTCAGGTATCTGCGAGGAGAGGTATTGGCTGCATATACGCTGGGGAAAGGCAGGTATACAAAGATGGCGCACCCCTGGTTTGCAAAGGTCAGGTTGGGGGTTATGCTCTGGAATGGTTCGTATGAAGGGGTTGAGGGAACCTGGTTGCGCTGGTGTGATAGCGATGGGAATGTTATCCCTACGGGGGCTGAGGCTGCCCAGCAGGAGCACCAGCGTGCTCAGCAGGAGCACCAGCGTGCTCAGCAGGAATACCAGCGTGCTCAGCAGGAGCGCGTTTTGCGCGAGTCGCTGGAGTCCCAACTGTATTCTGTGAACCAGCAGAATGAGCGATTGCTGGCAAAATTACGCGAACTTGGGCTAGACATAGATTAAGAAGGGAGGGAAAGCGTGATGAGTCTTTCTGGTCAAACACCACCGGTTGCAGCACAAGCGGAAGCCGAGGAAAAACAGGAACACCAGAAAGGGGTACTGGCACCAGACGAATGGCCCGACATTGATTCTATAGAAACCGAGACGGAGGCAGAGGAGGAAGAAGAATGGGGGCCGCCCTCGCCAGACATGTTGCCTGACATTGGTCCCATAACAATAGAAAATGACGAGCCGCTGGATAACTTCCTGGTCGAAAAACAGCAACGGTTGCTGACTGAACCGCTGTATAGTTCCTGGTCCGGTCCAGAAGACGGAAGACCGTTTCTGGTAGCTGCCAATGTGGGGGTTTTTATGTCTGTCTTTGAGCCACCGGTGGCTCCAGATGTTCTGCTCAGTATGGATGTGGAGACACCAACAAGTTTTGCGGAAAAGCGGAATCGTACCTACTTTGGCTGGGAGTTTGGCAAACCGCCCGAAGTGGTTATTGACATCGTGACGAATTGCGAGAAGCATGCTATTGAGCAGAAAATACAGCGGTATGCATGGATGAAGATTGATTATGCTGTTGTGTATGATCCATTTTTGTGTTTGCAGGGAGACGTGTTGTCGGTCTATGAGTATGTGCTGCTCAGCTATACCCGCATAGAGGAAACCTGGCTCATATCCGCAGAACTGGGGTTGACCCTCTGGAATGGGGTGTTTGAAGGGATTGAGGGAACCTGGTTGCGCTGGTGTGATAGCAATGGGAATGTTATCCCTACGGGTGCTGAGGTTGCCCAGCAGGAGCGTGTTTTGCGCGAGTCGCTGGAGGCCCAACTGCATGCCGTGAGCGAGCAGAATGAGCAATTGCTGGCAAAATTACGCGAACAGAAATAGATTGAGGTTATGGAGAAACATTGATGAATGCGCAGGAAGAAAATATCCAGGAACTCGCAAGAAAAACACTGCATGCGATGGATGCACTGCTGGAACAGGTGCATGGCGGCGAGGGGTTGCGAGCATTGATTGAAGCGCGGCAGATCCTTGCGTCCTTTGTGCAACAGGGCAAGCTGTCACCGTCCAAAACCCTCGCCGTACAATTGCCGCCAGTGGGTGGCGTGACGATGGTGCGCGGCGGGCAAACGTTTAGTATTACGGATGATGAGCTTGAGGCTGTCCGTGAGGCTATCAACACACGCAAGCGTGAGATACGCAAGCGCGAACGGCGTGAGGCCAAATCGTCCAGGTAATTCAACCCATCTGCATGTCTATTGAGTGAGCATTGAACAAACATCACCTGCGCTTCCCGCTGTTTTCCTCTTTCATTCTGCTGGTTGTTTCCACCGGTCTGCTGTACACGGTGTTGCGTGCCCCTCCCGTCTGGTTGCTCGATATTGGTCGCTCTGGTGATGGACTGTTTATTACCAACTTTTTTGCCCCCGAAACGAATGAGGACGGCACGACGTTTCGCTGGAGTAGCCCGGATGCACAGGTGCGGCTGACGGGCATCGTCAGGCCCGTTGCGCTCACGCTGCGTATGTATGGCGCAGATACACCACCGTCTGGCGACCGTCTGTTGCGGCTCAACTTGCATGCCCAGCCATTTGCCAGCTTCACCGTCACTCCTGGCTGGCGCGACTACCGCGTGCTCCTCCCCACTGCGCAGCAGCCTGCTCTGGCTGGCTCTGTAGCCCCGGTCACGCTGGCAACCACGCGCTACTGCCCGCCCATCCACGATAGCCGTGTGCTGGGCGTGCCGCTTGACTACGTGAAGATAACCCCGCTCACTACAGCCACCTCGCCTGTCCCCCACCTGCGATTGACGCTGCTGGTGGTCTGGGGATTGGCTCTGCTGGTCGTCAGTGTGTCCTGGTTGCGTCCGACTCAACCCTCCCATCAACTCCTCATTGCAGGTATCGCGGCGGCTGGTGTGGTCGGGTGGGCGTGGGTACACCCCTACTTGCTGGCCCTGGTTGTTAGGCCACCGTTTTTGCTTTTGGCAACAGTGGTGCTGGTTATTGGGAAGGTCCGGGCAGGTTTCACCGCAAAGGCGCAAAAAGTGCAAAGGCACGGACAAGAGACGGACATTACCAACAGATTCCGGGAGGAATCTGTTGGTAATGTCCGTCCAGACCCTGGAAGCACAGACGTCTCGCATGCCCCAGGCAGGGGTTTGGCACCGCCAAACCCCTACCTTATCACCAAAACCACATGGACCAACAGGGTTCTTGGGCAGAAGGTGGGGAGGCTGCATCTGCTGCTGTTGCTGGTGCTGGATGTGCTGGCGCATGCCATGCTGGTTGCTCCCATGGGCGTAACATGGCGGGGAAGTGCAGCCCTGATTATCCTGATGGTACCGGGTGTGCTGCTGGCATGGTACTGGTTTCGCACAGAAACATCACGGCTGGTGCTGCTCTTTCTGGGCGCATGTGGCGGGGTGTTGCTCTATCCGCTGCTGTTGTTGCTGTTGCAAGCATTGCCTGGCGCACTGCCCGCGTGGTTGCTACTGCTCTGCTGCGATGGGTTGACGCTGCTGTTCAGCGGACTACTGCTGCCTCACTATAAAGAGCAACCATCTCCCTTCTCACGTGAAAATAAACGGGTTTCACCTGATA
>CAYFVX010000438.1:0-4580 GCA_964346425.1 uncultured Chloroflexaceae bacterium
CTCTCTGTATGTCCGTACTCTATCTTTATGTGAGCTATGGAATTGTTAAGGTACTACACCTTCATTTTCAGGTAAACATTTCCTGTCAACCCATCAGACGCAAAAACTTACCAAATAAATGAGGCATAGAGCCTTGCCCTATACCTTACGTCTGACACAAAACACAATGCAATGCACGTGTCTTGTTATGAAGGTTCTTTACTTGCTCAGGTCTACCTCTTTAATTACGAAAGAGTGAGACCGCGTTTTCATTGACGAAGGATAGTATACCATCAAGACAGCAGGTTGTCAAATATTTTCACCTGTAGTCTTTACTGCTAACTTTCCTTTCACCCACTAAAAAATTATAAGGACTTGGAGCAGCTTGCCTCTACTCCAAGTCCCCATGTTACAACAACTATGCTTAGGCCGTATAGGTGTGTAACGCTTACTATTGTAGCAACTGTAAGACCATTTGTAAATACCTTTCAAGTGGAGATAGAAGAGAGAAAACGGGGAGAAAAATCCTCTTTTTTTAACGTTTTTTTAACCAGACAGAACCTCAACACCCATCTCGTTTCTGTCAAGATGATTACAAAGGCATATCAGGCAATTGCATCCCATCCATTCGGGCTTTATACGGATGCAAGATAGCGGCTCTCATGGTACCATGAAATACACAGGAAACACCAGAAAGGTGCAAGAAAAACTGTTGGAATCTTCAAGCATTATCCTTATTGCCGATGACTCACCGGCAATCCAGCAAACACTCAAAGCTTTGCTCAACGACGATCATTATCAACTGGCTTTTGCCAGCAACGGAGCAGAAGCTCTGGAAAAAGCAGCCGAATTGCTGCCAGACCTGGTGCTCCTTGATCTGGTAATGCCTGAAATGGATGGGTTTGAAGTTTGTCGTCGTATGCGTATGACCCCGCATCTGGCCGAAGTCCCTATTATTATGATAACGGGCATGCACGACCGGGAGGCACATTTAAAAGGTCTTGAGATTGGGGCTGATGACTTTGTCTCCAAACCCTTCGATAAAGTTGAACTGCATATGCGTGTTCGTTCCATTACCCGCCTCAACCGTTATCGTCGGCTTCTTGCAGAACGAGCTCGCTTCCGACAGCTTATTGAACTTTCGCCAGATAGTATTTTGATAGTTGACGCAGAGCATACGATACGGTTGGCAAACTCAACGATGGCACGAATGCTGCAGGCTACCGATGAACATGCTATCCTTGGGCAAAATTTTCTGCTCTTTGTTGACAACGCAAAAGCGCACGAATGTACAATCTCGCTGAATCATATCCTTTCGACACCCTATGAAAATACTCGTTTTGAAACCACTTTGAAACCGCTAGGCGGGGGAAGAATTCACGTAGAGATCAATGCAGGGCATCTTGTCTGGGACAAACAACCAATGATCCAGATTATTGCTCGCGACATCACTGGCTGGAAAAAAACAACGAGAGAGCTCCAACAGGCCCATCAAGCAGCAGCCGAACGTGCGGCACGGTTTCGCTTACTGGTTGAAGTAGGCAGTGACCTTATCAGCACACATAGTTTGAATGATTTGCTCCATCTGGCATTGCAACGAGCCACAGTGTTCAGTGGATATGACAGCGCAAGCATTCTGCTCTTTGTTCAACCAGAAAATGTTCTGGAAGTACGGGCCTCTATTGGCAAGGATGCCATCGCCCTAGGCACACGGGTAGACAATCTGGACCGCAGTATATCTGGTCGTGTTATTCAAGAACAACAGCCACTTGTGCTTGAGGGACATGGTGAGGCAATTGGGACAGAATGGCGTATGTACACCAAAGCTATTCCCTCAACAGTCAATCTTCCCCTTATTACCTCGAACGGCAAAACTATTGGTATTCTTTCGCTCAAATGTACCGCCCAACCACGCACGCTCAATGCAGATGATCTGGAAACGCTTCAACTGCTCGCATCGCAGCTTGCCGTGACTGTTGAAAATTCCAGATTGCATGAAGAAAATGCCCGCTTGCTCAAAGAACTGGAAAAGCGAGAAGTTGCACTCCTGGAACTGGTTGAACGGCTTATGCTTTCCCAGGAAGAAGAACGGCGGCGTATTGCGTATGAACTCCACGATAGTCTGGCGCAGATAGCCGCCAGTGCGCACCAGCACCTTCAGACATTCGCCAGCCGATATCACCCACGCACCCAACAACGACGGGAAGAACTGGAAAAAGCACTGGATTTGACCCAGCGCGTCGTCAAAGAAACCCGTCTAGTCATTGGTGGGTTGCGCCCGACTGTTCTGGATGATTTTGGCCTGGCGAGTGCGTTGCGGCATGAGGTCAACAATATGCGCACGGAACAATGGGAAATCACCTATGAGGAATCCGTGGATAGCCAGAGATTGCCGCCAGCCATTGAAACGGCTTTCTTCCGCGTAGCCCAGGAAGCTTTGAACAATATCCGCAAACATGCAGGAAAAACACCCATTCACATCTCACTGCTGGTCCAAGAAAAAACTATTCGGCTGGAAGTACGTGATTGGGGTCGTGGTTTTGAACCCGGTCAGCGTCCTGGTAAGGCAGCTTCTGGCGAACATATCGGGCTTCTGAGCATGCAAGAACGGGTTGCTATGCTTGGTGGAACATTTCATATCGAAAGTCATAGCGGCGAGGGAACAGTGGTTATTGCGGAAGCTCCATTTGCAAATTTACAAGAACGGAGGAAACAAGATTGAGTACATCAACCACTTCACGCACAAGCAAGTCTGCCCGCCTGATTATCGCAGACGATCATGAGCTTGCACGGTCTGGATTGCGCAGCATGTTGGGCGGCGAACGAGGTATTGACCTGATAGGCGAGGCAACCAATGGACTGGAGGCGGTCGATCTTTGTCGCAATCTGCGGCCAGATCTGGCCTTGCTCGATGTTCGGATGCCTGATATGGATGGGCTGGAAGCCACCCGTATTATCAAGCAGGTCTGTCCATCTACCAGTGTTATCATCGTGACGATGCATGAAAGTACAGACTATCTTATGGCTGCAATGAAAAATGGTGCAGCCGGCTATCTGCTGAAAGATACGTCAAGGCGTGAGCTGCTTACGGCGGTGCGCACCGTGTTGCGCGGCGACTCCTTCTTAAACAATGAACTGACCCAACGCCTGCTGCAAAGTATGTCAGGCGAGACCCATGCCGCAACCGAGCAAATTCCAGAACGATTGACCCCCCGTGAGCTTGAAGTCTTGAAATTGCTCACTGAAGGCAAAACCAACCGGGCTATCGCAGAGCAACTCTTCATCAGTGCAGGAACGGTCAAGATCCACGTCCAGCATATTATTGCCAAACTTGGGGTCTCCGATCGCACTCAAGCAGCCGTCCGCTCCATTGAATTGGGGCTTCTTGATGTCCAGGCAGAGGAGTAGGGGTTCAAGCACACGCAGTGCTTCAGCAAACATTCCTGCTCTCAATCCTACGCTTGCTGCTTCCTGACTGCATAAAAAACTACCGCAAGGACAACCAGTCCCATAGCACAGATCGCTACCAGTTTGGTTATGGGGGTCATGACATCCAGCAACGCAATGGCTCCAAACGCTGCACTGACAACATAGTAAAAACCCACGACCTGACGTTGCGAAAAACCCATATCAATCAGGCGGATGTGTAAGTTATCCCGGCCTGACGTCGCAACAGAACGTCGGTGAAATGCTCGCCAGAAAATCAACCAGGTCATATCAATAAGGGGAATACCCAGCACAAGCAAGGCGGTTGCGAGTTTGGCACCACCGATAATAGCACTGACAGCCAGCACATAGCCCAAACTCATGGCTCCCACATCACCCATAAAAATATGCGCCGGGTGAAAATTAAAAGGCAAAAAGCCTGCGCAGGCACCGGCCAGCGCAATTGGCAGCAACGCCACAGTCCACTGCCCCAGGAGCAACGCATGCAAGGCCAGGATAATTGCTGCAATCAACGTAACCCCGGCCGCCAGTCCATCCAGCCCATCTACCCAATTGAGCATATTTTGAATACCGGCAATCCAGACCATCGTTACCAGTATGGCGAGCCAGGGAGTTATGTTGTGTAAATGTATCTGGTCAAAATAGGGAATATTAAAGGCTGTCAAGATAATGCCGCGTGCTTCGGTTGGCATACCCATAATATCTGGATACAGCGTATGATCCCAGAGGTAGGGACCAATGGCTATCAATGCAGCGGCAAAGTGGATGGTCAGGCGAAAACCTGGAGAGAGGGTGCGAATATCGTCAAGAAAGCTCACGGTTGCAACAACAAAGGTGCCCGTCAGCAAGAGGACAAGACGGAGATGCTCAAATGAGGTACGTTGCAGAAGTAGGTCAACATGTTCGAGCAAGAAGGTAAAGAGAAGGGCCAGAACAAAACCGCTGACAATCGCCAACCCGCCCACGGTCGGAGTAGGCACCTGATGAACACGACGCGAATCTGGTCTGGCAATCCAATCTTTACGGTTGCAAAGATGGGCAACCGGGCGCACAAGAAACGCGGTAATACCTGCTGCCAGACCAAACGTCACAATCAGGGCCGCAAAAACCATTCAGGTTATCCCGTGCCATATTGTCGATCGCCTGCATCACCC
>CAYFVX010000439.1:0-4577 GCA_964346425.1 uncultured Chloroflexaceae bacterium
CGCGGCTACGATTCTCAAGGCGGTTCTTGTCCTCGAAAAAGTCTCCACATGTGAGCATGACCCTCCTGATTGCAGTCGGTGTGTTTTTCATTTCCCTTTGGAATTTTTCCAGAGCCATGTTTGTTGTTCCAGAATGTGCTGAAGTGCAGGCAAATCATTCTTGATAAACTCGCTCCAGCTTTGCAAAATCTTCTCTGCCAGTTCATCAGCAGTGGCGTCTTCATAAAATTCGGTCGTCAGGAAATGACGCTCGAAAATCTGGTACCACTCTTTGGTTGGGGGTTGCGTCTCATCAACTTTGAAGGGTGGTTGATGGGTTGTGACCACATCCAGCAACCGTTGGCGAATAATATCTGAGCCAGGCCCCACGTATAAGCTGAGCGGGAGCGTATCTACCCATGTATCGAACTGAAAGAGCAGGATACGACCGGGTTGCGATGCCTCTTTCCCATCCATAAGTGTCGGAATATCCCAATCTTGAATGGCAAAACCCGTATAACGTTCCTGCGTATGGTCGAGGATGAGTCCCTGTTTTTGCTCGATGAGCAACTTGATGATGTTGCGGATTGCTTTCTGGCGGCTGAGCCGGTGTTCATAGATGAGATCAAAAGCGCGTTGGTGTTTGCCGTAGATGCGGCGGCAAAGCCGGTTGATTTCAGATTCGCCCACAATGTGCCTCCTGAGCATTTCGGTATAGTGCGTTATCATAATTTCTATGTCGTTATCCAGTACACAAGATTTGTTTTCAACCAGACGTTCAAGCAGGTTGCAAATCATGCCATAGTCAATGGGGATGTAGCGGCTATCTGGTGGGGGATCCCCATCAGGGGTAAGATACAGGCCGATGATACTCCAGCCGGGGTGCGACTGGCTCACAATATCCCAGTAGCGTTGCAAGAGGGCCGCATTACTCCGGCCGGTAAGCCGATTTTCAATAATAACTGCCAGTCGGTGCCGTTCGTCAAGCACCAGAATATCTATGCGCTGGCTTTCTCGTAGGACAACAATCTGATTGAGATCCCAGACATCCAGGTCAATGGCAGAGATAGGAGCTTTGACATCGTATGCGCCGATGATTGCTTTTTGCAGTAATCTTTTGACAAATGCCTCTCCCAGGCGGTGGTTTTCCTGGGGGTTGAGCAAAAACGCCAGTAAACTGGAGTGGCGTGATACCTGCCAGGGTGCCCCTACTGCCTCGAAAATATTGAATTGGTCAAGGAGTATCTCAAGTCGTTCAAGATCAGGATTATCTACAACCAGATCTTCTATTGCTTTGTAATCAAGCTCTGGGGGAGTGGTTTCCGGTTCATTGTTCATAGCGTTCGATGATCCTTTCTCAGGAATTATGAGTTGTGAGGTAAACTATTGCACGTTATGTACCTTGCATGAAACAAGTTCACTTCCCATTATAGGCTATTGTAAGCGTCGTTGCCAGAGAATATACAGCGGAAAGAGATAAATCTGGTCATAGGCGGGCAGAAAACGAACAATATGTCCACTAAATCCCTTTTTGAAACGATAGACATGCGAGAGTGAATCCTGCTGTGCTTCCGCTTCCAGTTGGGCATGGTGCTGGCTTTCTGTGGGGAGCAGAGCGGCACGTCCATAGGCATCGGGGATGCCCCAGAAGTCATAGTGGGTGCAGGCGCGTTGCTTTGCCCATTGAATAGCTTCCCATTGCAAAAGATGGTTGGCTCCACTCTTTAACCCCTGCTCATTGGCTCCACTGTAAAGATACAGGCCGTTGTGGTCATCCGCAAACACCATATGGCTGGCAATGGTCTGTTTATCCTGTTCGGCAAGCAGCAGGCGGCAACGGTCACCAAACAATTCCCATGCCTTCTGGTAGTAGGCAAAGGTATGAATGCCAAAGTCTGCCCGTTTGCTGGTTGATTGCATAATTGCGTAAAACGCTTCGAGATCATGCATAGTGCCAACCCGCACGGTCACACCTTTGCGGCTGGCACGACGTATATCGGCACGATGTCCTTTGCTGAAACTGGCAAAGAGAGTGTCCACTGGCTGGTTGAGTGCCAGTTGGAGCGTGCTGTGTGGTTGTAAAGGGTCGGCTGGTTGAAATCCTTTGCGGAGCAACCAGCTATGCACCTGGTCGGCCTGGCTGGTTTGTTCCGGTATTCCAGGCTCAAGCCGGAGAAAAACGGCCCGGTGTTGTCTGGCTATCTTTTTCAGGGCTGCCAGCAGCAAATCATCCACATCTGCCCGTCCTGAAAAGAGTGGTCCACGCGGAACATACGCGACACTGACGAGATAGCGGGTGCGGAAGAGGACCTGCGCACCGGCAAGTAGCGAGGAAGGGGTGATAGGGAGGCGGAGAGTTTCCTGTTCTTTTCCGTGATGGGTTGCCCCCCTGCCATTTCGTATTGTTTCCCCCACAGCGACATAGCGAACCTGCCATCCAAAGGCAGATTTGAGCTGTCCCCAGGGTGAAAGTTGCAGCAGGTGACCGGCTGGATGGTGTAACACAAAAGCATCCCAATCACCTGCCGAAGGTTCAATAACAGCCAGTGTCACATGCTCTCTTTGACAATTTGTGCAATGTCGGTTGGGAGTTTGGCAACTTTCACGCCGGCCGCTTCAAGTGCGGCTATCTTTTCCTGGGCCGTGCCCTCGCCACCGCTAATGATTGCGCCGGCATGCCCCATTCGCTTGCCGGGGGGAGCGGTTTGCCCTGCGATAAAGCTCACGACGGGTTTGGTAACGTTTGCTTTGATATATTCGGCTGCTTCTTGTTCGGCGGTTCCGCCGATTTCGCCAATCAAGACAATAGCGGTTGTCTCATTATCTTGCTGGAAAAGCTCGAGCACATCAATAAAATTCGTTCCAATGATAGAGTCGCCACCAATCCCGACACACGTTGTCTGCCCCAGATCAATACGGCTCAGCGCATCGAGGACTTCATAGGTGAGCGTGCCACTCTTGGAGACAACTCCCACGGGACCGGGCTTGGCAATATTGCCGGGAATAATCCCCACCTTTGCCTGCCCCGGTGTGAGTAAGCCGGGACAATTTGGCCCGACCAGACGTACACCCTGCTGCTGGACAAATTCGTAGGTACTGACCATGTCCATCGCCGGGACGCCCTCGGTAATGCACACAACCAGTTGGATACCGGCACTGGCAGCTTCGCGGATAGCGTCGGCTGCAAATGCGGCTGGCACATAAATAACGGATGTATTGGCCCCTGTTGCTTGAACTGCCTCGCGCACGGTATTAAAAACCGGCACGGTGTCATCTATGGCTTTTTGTCCTCCGCGACCGGGTGTAACACCAGCCACCACATTGGTACCATAGGCTATCATCTGTCGTGTATGAAATTCGCCCTCTCGTCCGGTGATACCCTGTACCAACAGTCGAGTGTCTTTATCTGCCAGGATACTCAAATTTTGCCTCCTTGCTGCTCATCAATTCCGGCTGCACCTATTGTAGCATAGTTTTCTTTAGACCCTTGCTCCCTCTTCCGGATTCTGGCGAATTTCGAGACTGCGCTGCTCGATTTCTTTGCGCAGTTCGCGGCGAACTTTGGCGGCCAACCATCGTCGTTTCTCTGCTGGGGTTTTGATATTCAGTGATGGTACACGGGTTGGTTTCCCTTCATCGTCTACCGCGACCATCGTGAAGTAGCATGTCAGCACGTGGCGGCTCACTCGTTCGCGAATGTTTTCGGCAACAACTCGAACACCAACTTCCATTGAGGTGTTGCCCGTATAGTTGATGGATGCCTGGAATGTTATCAGTTCGCCGACATGGATCTGCTGCATGAAGACGACCTGATCTACGGACATCGTTACGACATAATGCCCGGAGTAGCGCGAGGCACAGGCAAACGCGACCTGATCGAGCAAGTCGAGAATTTTGCCTCCCTGCACATTGCCAGAGAAGTTGACCATTTCGGGTGTCATCAAGACGGTCATGGTCTGGCTGGTGTGCTGTTCAAATGCTTGCTGGGTGTTTCCTTTCTCTTCCTGTTGTGGGGGGAGAGATGGTTGGATTGCATCATCCAAAAATTCTTCTGGATGCAGGCGGATTTGCAAACTGCGCTGCTCAATATCTTCGCGGAAGGCGCGTCGTTGTTTGGCCGCATCCCAGCGGCGTTTTTCGTCTGGGGTTTCGGGCAGCAGCGTGGGGGCTTTGGTGGGCGTGCCATCTTCGTTGACGGTGATCATGGTCAGGTAGCAGGTAATGACGTGTCGGCTACTGCGTTCGCGGATGTTTTCGGCAATCACACGCATGCCGACTTCCATCGAGGTCATGCCGGTGCGGTTCACCGAGGCCATAAACGTTACCAGTTCGCCCACGTGGGTGCGTTCGCGGAAGATAACCTGGTCTACTGAGATGGTAAAAACATAGCAGCCGGAGTAGCGGGTGGCGCAGGCATAGGCAACCTGGTCTATAAGGTCAAGAATTTTTCCGCCATGTACATTGCCAGAGAAGTTGGTCATATCCGGTGTCATCAACACCGTCATCGTCAGGCTTTTGTGTTGTTGCGCGATTTCTTCAGACATGGTGTTCCTCTGTTTTGAGCGGCTCGCCCCACTTCTCCTGAAACGCCAGGTCTG
>CAYFVX010000440.1:0-4568 GCA_964346425.1 uncultured Chloroflexaceae bacterium
ACCCCTGAACCCCGACCCCTAATCGGACGTGTACGAGCGCACCAATCCCTCAAATCCGGCCTGGCTAAGTTCGCCGCTGATGCGCAGGCGGGGGAGGGCATAGAGGTTGCGCTGATACCAGCTTTGCATGGTGGTGGTGGCGTTGCTGTAGCCGGCTTCTTTTACGATTGACTGGACAAAGGTGTTGTTTTTGCCAATCGGATAACAGAAGCTTTCGACCGGGATTTGCAGGTGGGTTTTGATGTCTTCTGCTGACTGCGTTACCTGGTAATAGACTTGATTTTGCCCAAGCGTGGTGAGGTCGGGATGCGTCACTGAGTGGGAGCCAATTTCCATGCCGGCGTTCTGCAATATTTGCAGCTCATCCCAGCGCATATAGCCTTCATGCCCGACAAAGCTGGAGACGATGTAGAACGTCGCGACAAATCCGTGGCGGCGCAGGAGAGGAAATGCCGCGGTGTAGGCATCTTCGTAGCCATCATCAAAGGTGAGCGCAACCGGCCGTTCAGGGCAACCACCAACACCCTTGAGGCATGCCGCTACCTCATCCATGCGCATGGGCGTGTAACCTTCACGCGCCAGCCACGCAAGTTGCTCGGCAAACTCTTCTGGCGAGACGGAGAGCCGATAGCCCACCAGGTCTACGCTTTTGTCTACATCGCGGACATAGTGGTACATGAGTATTGGAATGTAGGGTATTTCGCCAGGCGCGGGGGTGGGGAATATTCGGCGGGCTGGATTCATGCTCGGAAAGCTGGTGGGTATGGCTGCTTGCACGGTCGTCGGTATCAGCAGGGTTGGGTCCGGCACAAAGCCTACGGCAGGCAGTTGTTGCGGGGTAGCGGTAGGGTAAGCGGCGGCGAATGTCGGCAGCGGCGAGGTGGTGATGGTCTGTTCACGGGTAGCTGAAATTGCCGAAGTCGCGGAAGGTACCAAAGTTGCAGAAATGGTAGGAGTTGCATGCACCACATGCATGGAGCCTTCCCTACGAACCGGGGGGGTAGGGGTTGCTGGGATATGGGCTGGTCTGCTCGTCGGGTTGTTCTGTGGGGAAGCCATAGCCAGCGGCAACGATGTGTTCGATGAAATCATTTCTGTGTGCGTTGGTGCCGGTGAGGGTGTGCTGGTGGGTGTGGGCGTGCTGGTTGATACACCTGGCTCAACCGTTGGAAAAACAGAGAATGCTTTGATTGTATCTTCTTCAGACGATACGTGTGTTTGCTGAAGTTGCTGCACTGCGCTATGGACCCTGGTACCAACATCTGCAAGTGGTTCCTCTTGCCTCGCTCGCTGGCTTATGGCTCTTTCAGGTTGTGCTTCGCCTGGTATTCGCTGGTTACGGGTTGTCTGCACGGTCAGGGGGGGCGATATCAATAACAGAAGGAGTGGAAAGAACACCAACCATTTCTTGTAGGTTCCCTGATTCTTTTTCTCGTTTTTGCGCGAATCAACCGGCCGCAAGATAGCACGATGCATGCATTCCTCCCTCAATCACTTTCCGGTGCGAGACCAAGCACAGCGCGAGCAGCACCAACGACAAATAATGATCCTGTGACACAGATGACGTCATGCGGCGTCGCAAGCGATTGTGCCTTGTCCAGTGCTGCTGCAATGTCTGGTCTAGTAAAAAGTATACCATGCAGATGCGGTTTTACCACGTCTGCCACCATATCCAGGTTTGTTTCTGCTCGTGGATGCGAAGAGTGGGTAAGTATCAGTACCCGTGCATGCGGGACAAGTGTTGCCGCCATGCGGTCAAAGTGCTTATCGCGAGATGTGCCCAGTATCAGTATCAGCCGATCAAAGGTGAATTGGGTTTCGAGCGAACAGAGTAGTTTTTCGGCAGAATCCGGGTTGTGTGCGCCATCAAGGAGGACAAGTGGCTGTTCAGCTACCACCTCCATCCGCCCGGACCATTGAACGGTTTCTAACCCCTGTGCCATAGCCCCGCTGGAAAGCGCAAAGCCTTTTTCCCGCAACAGCAAGGCAAGCCCCAGAGCCAGCCGTGCATTTTCCTGTTGAAAGAGGCCATACAAAGGCGTTTCAGGAGCAACCGGGTAGGTTTGGGCAGAGCACGTGCCAGTGTCTTCCCCCAGTGGCGATATACCACACTCGTCTGCCATCCAGAGCATAGCACCCACCTCTGCCGCAACAGCAGCCAGCACCGTGGCCGCTTCTTCATATTGCGGCACGGTGATAGTGGGAATACCTGGCTTCATGATTCCTGCTTTGTCGTAGGCAATCCTGGTCAGGGTTGAGCCTAGTATATCCATATGGTCATAGCCAATGGAACTTATCGCGGAAACAATCGGGGTGAGGACGTTGGCACAGTCATAGCGTCCGCCGAGCCCTACTTCCAGAATGGCACAATGCACCTGTTGCTCGGCAAAGTATGCCAGCGCAAGCGCAAATCCCAGTTCAAAGGTCGTGGGCATGCCATAGAGCGAGGTGTCAAAGGTGTCAATCATGGGCTTTATTTTTTGTACTGCTTCCACAAGGGCTGCACGACTAATCATCTGGCGATTGACCTGGATACGTTCGCGGTAGCTGCACAGGTGCGGTGAGGTCCAGAGACCCGTGCGGTAGCCAGCCGTGCGCAGGATGCTTTCGAGCATAGCGCATGTGCTTCCTTTGCCATTCGTGCCGGCGACAATAATGCAGGGAAATGGGATGGTGGCGAGGGATATTTTTTCGAGGAGCAATTGCATACGGTCGAGTTTTTGCGAGGCAGTCTGGGGAGTTGTGGCACGAGTACGTTGGGCGGCAATGAATTGGTAGAGATAGTTGAGTGCTTGCTGGTAATTCATGTTGTAACATAACCGGTTCTAGTTGACAGAAAGAATAAAAGGGTTTTCAACAGTGCTATTATACCGGATCGAGAATCTTTTTTAATAGAAAGATCCAGATGTATCAGTAGGGATGTGTAAAATGTGTATAAGTGCTTTTTTTGTCTTTGGGAGTGTCTCAGATAGTGCAGGCTTTTTGTGGATAGTGGTCCCCATGTTACACATGGTGGGAATCTTCACTGAAATTGTCCGGTGGTTTTCACATGCGGTCCACGGGTTGTGAACAATTTTTTCCACATGTTTGTGAGGTTATTCCGGTAGTTTTCACAAACACTCCACGAAATTTGGACCGGTTTATCCACATTTCGGGAGAGTTATCCCCATAATGAGGTGAGTTATCCACAATATCATCATTCAGTAATGAGGATAAAAAAAGAGCCACCCTGTTCAGGATGGCTCTGCAAGATGCTCAAACATACCGCCGATTGGCACGCTCTTATGACTTCTCCGCGCTTCCCCGCTCCGGGTTGTCGAGGTCAAGCGTATCAATGAAATCCCGAAAGAGTGAGAGGGATTCGTCGTTCATTTCTATTTCAGGCTCCATTTCCTCACTCATTGGTTCCTGTGCCTGTTCTTCTTCATCGAAGAAGACACCTGCTTGATCAAGGACGTTTGGATCTACGTAGATGGGGACATCTACTCGAACAGCAAGCGCAATAGCATCGCTTGGTCGTGCATCAACTTCAACTGTTCTGCCGTTTCGTTCAATAACTATGCGAGCAAAGAACGTGTTATCGTGAATATCATTGACAAAAATATAGCTTACCACGCCACCCATTTCGATGATGGTGGATTTGAGCAAATCGTGGGTCAGTGGACGTTGTGGCTCGTGCCCCTGAATTGCCATGGCAATAGCATCTGCTTCAAAGGGGCCTATCCAGATAGGCAGGTAGCGTTTGCTATCAGCTTCGCGGAGAACCACCACACGGTGTTGCGTGAGTAGGCTCACACGGATACTGTCTACGTTTACGCGTATCATCTCATCATTGGCCTTTCGTGGGGCGAGAAATTGAGAACACCCGCCCTGTTGACGAGGTGAACTGTTTAGTCTGGCTCCATCTTAACATGCTGGGAGAGGGTAGTCAAGGGTTTGCCATCGGGTAACTGTTCAGAAGCCGGAGAATATTCCTCAAGCAAAGCCGCAAAGAGCGCAAAGTGTAGGGGTTTGCCGCCGGCAAACCCCTACGACATTCATGTGAATGTGAACAGTTATACCATCGGTTCTTGCAATTCATGGTGCTCGGTGCTACTATGCGGTTGTGGGTATCTGGTAAACACGTCATACTACAAGGATTTGTTTTTATGCGCAAGCTTGTTCTTTGGGATGTGGATGGGACCCTTTTGCATACGGATGGCATTGCTGGAGAGATGATGCGGGCGGCTATGTCGCAGGTTTTTGGGCCGGTGACCCGCCGTGAGCGTACTTTCTATTCGGGCAAAACTGACTGGCGGATTATTCAGGATTCGTTCCCTGACCTGGCCCCGGAAGCTATCGCGGAAAATCTGAAACTTTTTGGGCAGGCATATGCTGATGGTATCGGTGGGTGGCGTGATGAGTTGATAGCGCGGTCTGGGACGATGCCCGGCGTGGTGGAGGTGTTGCAGCAATTGCATGGGCAGGTTGCGCAGGCTCCGCTCACCGGCAATATTATTGAGGTTGCCAGGATAAAGCTTGAGGTGCTCAATCTATTGCCCTATTTGAATATAGATATCGGGGCTTAT
>CAYFVX010000441.1:0-4562 GCA_964346425.1 uncultured Chloroflexaceae bacterium
GCAGTTTGAGCATTGCCAGGTAGAAACTGATAGAGGTGCCCAGTCCCATAGATGCCAGACCGACCAGACCGAAAGACTGGATGGGCGTGCGCTTACTCAGCAGAAAGCGTACTGTGACCAGGTCGAGCAGCACACGCACCGTGCGATTGATGCCATATTTGGATGTACCGAAACGTCGTGGATGATGCGTGACGGGTATTTCAGTAACTGCGACTCCTTGCCAGGACGCTATCGCGGGAATGAAGCGGTGCAGTTCCCCGTAGAGTTGAATATTTTTCACCACTTCGGCACGATAGGCTTTGAGCGAGCAGCCATAGTCATGCAGGTGAATGTTTGTTATGGCTGAGATGAGATTGTTGGCTATCATGGATGGCAGGCGACGATTCAGGAAGGGGTCCTGGCGATTTTCCCGCCAGCCACTGACAACGTCATAGCCTTCTTCCAGTTTGTTGAGTAGCAAGGGAATATCAGCCGGGTCGTTCTGCAGGTCGGCATCTATCGTGACGATAATTTCTCCATGGGCATGGGCAAAGCCAGCCGAGAAAGCGGCAGTCTGCCCAAAGTTGCGTCGAAATTTGATGACACGCAGATGGTGGTCTCTGGCTGCCAGTGCTTTCAGGATGTCAAAACTCTTGTCTATGCTCCCATCATCAACGGCTACAATTTCGTAGCTTCTTTCCAGTTGCTGCAGGCTGCTGGTCAGTTGTTCGTAGAGGGTTTGCAGACTTTCTTCTTCATTGTAGATAGGAACAACAACGGAAACATACACGTCAGGTGTTGTTTCAGATACAGCAGGTATCGGACTCTGCGGTATAGGGTATGGTTGGGTGGGACGCACTGTGTGACTCATACGGTTCCTCCTCCATAATATAAGCAGGTCTCTGTGGTATTCTACTCTATTTATGCCTCAGAGGAAAGTCTGCGCGAGACTCTTCTGGTTTTTCTTCGCGTCAGCGAAACAGCCCTGATTTTGCAGATTTCCAACGGTATGCATGCACGATTGCACCCAGGATGAGGGGCAGCAGATAGCCGATACCATTGACCAGCCAGAGCGGACGCACTTCGACCAGGAATATCGTTATCCAGGAAGCAGCAACGGCGAGTGGGGCAAACCGTTGGGCTTCTGGTTCGACATAGCCTAGCAACAGAGGAAGCAGGGTGTAGCCAAAGAGCGTTGGAAAGAGGCTTATCTGGAGCACAGCCAATCCACCCCAGAACTGTCGGAAGACGAAAAGGAACAGGGCAATCGGCAGCCATTCGTACACCCAGTTCAGCCCAATGGCTGAGCGGTATTGCTCAAGAGCGGCAAGCCACTGGGGGAGCCATGTGGGTTCAAGCAGGAAGGTGAGACTGCTGACTGCCAACCCGCAAACAACGACTGGACGCC
Organism: uncultured Chloroflexaceae bacterium; assembly: GCA_964346425.1. Taxonomy (GTDB): domain Bacteria; phylum Chloroflexota; class Chloroflexia; order Chloroflexales; family Chloroflexaceae; genus JAAUSY01. The sequence goes on from CAYFVX010000441.1 coordinate 1,388, forward strand.
ATGCGCCGCTGCGAAATGCCAGGACCATCAACGCTGCCGCAATGAGCAGGGTAGTTTGTGGCTTTGCAGCTATGGTGAGGGCGATAATCAATCCGAGGAACCACCAGCGTTCTACTCTCCATGCCCAGATGCCGATGAGAAGCAAGCCAGTGAGCAAAACCGTTATTTGTTGCAAATACATTCCCAGCAAAAGGGGGAGGAACAGACCAAGCGAGAGCGGCATGCGCAGCAGGCGTAAGCCAAGCAGCACACTACCGACGTTCAAGATATTCCATATTGGCGGAATAAGCGATGCAGGCAACGCGATGATGGGCAGGGCGAGCCATATGACAGGGAGTGGATAGGCAAAGCCACCGCTGGCAAATGGTTCTGCATATTCCTGGGCAAAGCGTTCTTGCATCTGCGGACCATAAGCACTTGCCCCCTGCAATTCAATCTGCAATGCCCAGAGAGCCGGCTGATAGTCCCGCCCTTTGACGAAGAAACCTGTGACGCCCAGGAGTAGAAGCAAGGTGGCAATGAGCAGCGGATGCGAGAGTGGGAGCGGGCCAGCGTGTTTGTCGAGCAAGGTTGTGGTGTTGCGTTGGTCGTCGTTATTGCCGATGTGCATATTTCTCCAGCCAGTATTTGCGCATATGGCCCCAGATTTTTGGGCCTCCCAGGAGTGTTGCCAGCACGCTGATGACGCCGGCGGCCCAGGCGCCAGTACGATAGGTAACGATGGGCCGATGAATGCCCAGGCATTGCTGCTGGGGAACAAAGTAGGTTTGCACGACCCGCGAGAGGTCGTCTGCATTGACCGCGTTGATATGCTGCTCGAAATCCGGCACTGGCTCATGGTCTTCAAGCAACAGGATCCAGGCAGAAAGCATGCTGGCACGGCTGTTATTACTTTCCATTGCCAGAGCCCGGCGACCTTTCAGGGCTATTTTTGCCTCTGCAACCGTAGCGTGATCTATATCTCCCTGGCGGATTTGTTCCAGGTATTCTTCTATGATACGCAAAATTTCTGCTTGATGTTCCGCATCAGAATTGCTTGAGATGTAGAAGTAGCCGAAATCATTGAACGTGATGTTATCAACTCCCATACCATAGACCAGACCCCGTTTGTAGCGAATATCTTCCATCAGGTCTTTGCTCAAGAGTTCGTCCAGGACTAGCAATGCCCAGCGGTCTTTGTGGGTAAATCCTACGCTGCGTACTGCCAGTTTTATTTTCACGCGATTGTTGGACAGGGGGCCTCGCGTGAAAACCTGGTAGGGACCATGTGCTGGTATCGGGGGGTGCGCGGGAGCAGGGGGGAGTTTTTGGGGTGTGAGGTTGCCGAAGTGTTTGACGGCTTGCTCATAGACATGCTGGGGAGATATATTGCCTGCAACAATCAAGGCTGCATTGTTTGGAACATAGTAGGTGTTATAGTAGTCCAGCAGTGCGGCACGATCAATGCGGTCGAGCGAGTCATCCTCACCAATAATGTAAAGACTTAAAATCGAATGGGGCAGAAGCTTTTCTTCTATCTTGCTCGTCAATCCATAGCCCAGACCAATTTTTTCAATGGTATTGTAGATTAAACCATCCCGTCCCCCTTTTTCCTGGAAGATAACTTTGCGTTCTTTGTCCACTTTCTTTGCAGGAAAGGTTGGGTGAAACACAACTTCCGCCAACCAGTCGAGGGCTATATCTATGTCCTGGTCGGCAACCTGCGCAACATAGCCGGTCTCTTCTGCGCCGGTCCAGCCATTCCAATAACCGCCACGGCGGGTAATACTATCTTTGACTTCTTCTTCCGACCAGCGTTCTGTGCCGGTAAAGAGCATGTGCTCAACAAAATGCGAGATACCATTGTTGGCGCGGGTTTCATTGATAAGACCAGTGCCAATAAGCAGTTGCACCGCAACGGATTGACTTTCTGGACGTGGTTGACACCAGATGCGCATGCCATTGGGCAGGGTATAGCGATATAACACAAATGGCTCTTCGTGGATAACGGGTTCCTGGGGAGCAGGTTCCTGCGCTTGTGTAGCGGGTGTAGTCGCCAGCGTGAGCAGGAAAAGCAGTGATGGGAGGAGAGGACGGTTCATAAGGTGGTTCTTTCAACTGTTCAAGGATGTTCAGAGTTCGTTTCTTCAGTATACAACGTTGCGTTTTGTTTGCGTAGCTCTAGCTCTCTGTTCGTTCCCAATACAACCCGTGGTCTTGATAGGTGACTGTTGCCTGTCTTTGTTCTTCGAGGTAACTCAAGTGCGCAGCGATGGCACTGGTGAAAATGGCATACTGCGGAGCTCCCATTGCAGGACGGCTACCAGCCGCATCTTGTTGTTCAAGCTCCTGAAGCACTCGGGCGGTGACGGTAGCAATGTCGCCGGGCAGAGCCTGGAGCACCTGCTCGGTTGAGCGTTGGATGGTGGAGTGGTTGATCGCCAGCAGTTCGTCGAGCGTAGCGCGTGGGGTAAGCTCGCCATGACCTGGCAGGAACCACGCTTCTTGACGTTCTGCCAGACGTTGCAGGCTGGCGAGTTGGGCGGCGACGTTGTGGGCATAGGGGACCCCATATTTTTCCAGGACTGTTTGCCCAAAGTAGCCATCTGTTGCAAAGCAAACGTTGTCGAAAACAACGCCAATCTGGGCAATGCTGTGTCCAGGAAGCGGAAGTATTTCCAGGGTGATGTCGGCTATTTGAAGCGATAGAGATGTTCCCTTTTCGATGGCTTCCAGATTGCCAATGATGTGATGTACTGGTGCGCCTTCCGCCATAAGCCAGCGGTTGCGCAGGGCGGTGTGGGGTGTGGCTCCCAGGTGCAAGTAGACTGGTTCCAGGATAGGATATTCGATAAGGGTTGCTTCCAGGGGTGGGGCATACATCCGGGTTTCTGGTGCAACACGTAGCAGGTAGGCGTTTCCGCCGATGTGGTCAGCGTGATGGTGGGTGCTGATGATAGCGCGGAGGTGTAATCCGCGTTCATCAAGTCCTTTGCGCAGATGGCGAGCGGTGTCTTTATTCAAGCCGGTATCTATGGCGATGGCTCCACCATTGCCGGTGGCGATAACGCCAATGTTGTTCGCACCTGGCAAGTAGAAGGTCGTTTCGGTGATAGGTTCAAGTTTCATGCTTCCTCTCAGGTTTGCAAAACTTCAGTCGGTCAACGGTCAATGGTTAATGGTCAATGGTCAATGG
>CAYFVX010000442.1:0-4559 GCA_964346425.1 uncultured Chloroflexaceae bacterium
TGGCTGTCGCAAAGTCTTCTGTTGTTCAACAGAAGACTTTGCGACAGCCATGCTCGCAAACTCAACCTTCATATTCCCACGTTGGTATGGTATAATGAGGAATCATAGTTAAGGCTACTCTAAGTGTTTCAGTATCAATTGGTTTAGAGGCATTGCTTCTTCAAAGAAAAAGTAGTGCTTCCAGAAGGGATAGACAAGAGGCATGGGGGATAATCGCTGGCTAAAAAATAGCTTCGTCTACTTGATTATCCTGGTCGCCGCTCTTGCGCTTTTCTTCCAGTACTTTGGGCAAAACGCCAACCAGAATGGCGAAAAAGGCATTGCCCAGGTCATTGCTGACGTCAAAGCTGGAAAAATTGAAAAGATAGAGGCCCAGGCAGACGAAGACCAGATTATCGTGACATATAAAGGAGAAAGCACGCCATACCGCTCTCGTCTGGAAACAAATGATACCATCATGAGTTTGTTGGCACGCTACGGGGTTCCCATAGAAGAAGAGGGAGCCGATTTTGAGATTACTGTCAAACCAGCACCAGCCTGGGGCGGTCTATTGAGCGCGTTTACTATTCTCCTTCCAACCCTGTTGCTTATTGGCTTCTTTTTCTTCTTCATGCGCCAGGCACAGGGAAGCAATAATCAGGCACTCTCTTTTGGCAAAAGCCGCGCACGCATGTTTGCCGGCGACAAACCAACCGTCACCTTTGCAGATGTGGCCGGCCAGGAAGAAGCCAAACAAGACCTGACCGAGGTCGTAGAATTTCTCAAATACCCCGACAAATTTGCCGCCCTCGGAGCGCGGATTCCGCGCGGTGTGCTGATGGTTGGCCCGCCCGGCACCGGCAAAACCCTCCTTTCGCGCTCGGTCGCGGGAGAAGCCGGTACGCCGTTCTTCTCCATCAGTGGGTCCGAATTTGTCGAAATGTTTGTTGGGGTTGGCGCAAGTCGTGTGCGAGACCTCTTTGACCAGGCCAAGCGCAATTCTCCTTGTATCGTCTTTATTGATGAAATTGACGCGGTTGGTCGTCAACGGGGAGCTGGCCTTGGTGGATCACACGATGAACGTGAACAAACGCTTAACCAGATCCTCGTCGAAATGGACGGTTTTGATACCAATACCAATGTCATCATCATTGCCGCCACCAATCGTCCCGACGTGCTCGACCCGGCCCTGATACGCCCCGGACGCTTTGACCGTCAGGTGGTGCTGGACGCGCCGGATGTTCGTGGACGTTTCGAGATCTTGAAAGTGCATACCAAAGGCAAACCGCTCTCTGATGATGTCAACCTGGAAATTATTGCCAAGCAGACACCCGGATTTTCCGGTGCCGACATTGCAAACTCCATCAACGAAGCCGCTATTCTGGCTGCCCGACGCTCCAAAAAGAAAATCGGCATGTCCGAACTGCAGGATGCTATCGAACGGGTGATGCTGGGCGGGCCTGAACGCCGCAGCCGCATGATGACCGACCGCGAGAAGCTTATCACCGCCTATCACGAAGCCGGCCACGCCATTGTTGCCCAGGCGATGCCAGAAGCCGACCCGGTACAGAAAGTAACCATCATCCCACGCGGTATGGCCGGTGGGTATACGCTGATGATCCCGGAAGAAGACCGCAAATACTCCAGCGTGGCGATGTATGAAGCCCAGCTCGCCATGGCTCTCGGCGGACGCGTTGCCGAAGAAATTGTCTTTGGCGAAATTACCAATGGAGCCAGCGGCGATATTTCAACCGTCACCAAAATAGCGCGGGCGATGATAACACGCTTCGGCATGAGTCCTCGACTGGGACCGGTCGCGCTGGGCCAGAAAGATGAGCTTATCTTCCTGGGCCGCGAAATTAGCGAACAGCGCAACTACGGTGAAGAAGTTGCCAAACTGATAGATGAGGAAGTCCGCCGCCTGGTTTTTGAAGCTTACGAACGATCCAAAGCTATCTTGACCAAATACCGCTCGGTGCTTGATGACATGTCCAATTCATTGATAGAATTGGAGACACTGGAAGGCGAACGGTTGCGCGAGTTGATGGAACGCATCCCACGAGGAAGTTTCCAATACAACGGTCACGATAGAAGTTTCAGTCTTCAGAATACGCTCCAGACCTGATAATTGATTGCTATGATGAATCGGAAAGGGAGCAAGAGGCAGCAAAAACCTCTTGCTCCCTTTCCGTTTTACAAGGAACATGCTGCATATGCCACAACGATTGGTGATAGGTATTTCTGGTGCCAGTGGTGTTATCTATGGCATCCGTCTGCTGGAAGTGTTACAGCATCATCCCGACATTGAAACCCATCTGGTCATGAGTCCTGCGGCGCGGCAGACTATTGTGCTGGAAACAGACTATACGGTGTCTTCCGTCGAAGAACTTGCCAATGTGAGTTATTCGCACACCAATATTGCTGCGTCTCTTTCCAGTGGCTCCTTTCGCACGCTGGGCATGGTGGTTATCCCCTGCTCTATGCGCACACTGAGCGCAATCGCCTATTCGATCTCTGACAATCTGCTGGCGCGGGCTGCCGATGTCACGCTCAAAGAACACCGTCGCCTCATCCTGGTCACCCGTGAAACACCGCTCCACCTGGGACATCTGCGCTTGATGACCCGCGTGGCCGAATTTGGAGCGATTATTACCCCGCCGGTCCCAGCCTTTTACCATCGTCCGCAAACCATTGACGATATCGTCAACCAGACCGTCAATCGCGTCCTGGATATTTTCGATATCGTGCTGGAACAAGACCTGTTTACGCGGTGGGGAGAGCAACCGCTTGCATAGAATACTGAAACCTCATACAATAACAAATCAGTGAAAAGAATGAGAAACTTGAACCATTAAGTACTTGAACTGTTTGATACCAGGTTCGCTTGATTACGTAGAAAAGAAACCTGCTCTTTGTTTCTCATATTTCCCATGAGAGAGATATATTCGTGTTATTCGTGGTTCTAGCCTGTCAGAAACAAATACCCAGAGAGAACGCACATGCCTGTGACACCTCCTCCTCGCTCTCGCTCTGATCGTGAACGAGTAGCCCTTAGATATCGCTCAATAACTCCTACTCAGAGCCACCGCAAACATCGAAGTGGGTGTGGTTTGCTTATGATCGGCTTGTTGCTGGCTCTTGCCCTGGTGGGGGTTCTATCGGGTATCCTGGTCAATCGCTTTAACAAAGTGGCAGAAACTATTGTGCAGCAAGACCCGCGCCAGCATACCGTCTCAGAACAGCGTGCAGACGCAGATGAAGAAGCATCCGTCTCCGCCTCTGAACCAGTTGCCTTGCCAGAAGCATTGAGATCTCCTTTTAAAGTATTACTCATCGGCGTAGATAAACGTGAAGGCCCCGATGAAGGAGTACGGAGTGACACCCTCATTGTGGTGCATGTCAACCCACAAGAAAAATGGGCAAGCATGCTTTCTATTCCGCGTGATTCTGTAGTGCAGATTCCGCGCGTCGGGCAGCAAAAAATCAACTTCGCCTATACCTACGGCTTCATGCATCCTGACTCGCTCTATGGCAAAGGAACTGCTCCGGAAGCCTCCGGCGGCGCACTGGCTGCCGAAGCCGTCGAGAATTTTCTCGATGTCCGCATTGATTATATTGCGCAGGTTGACTTCAGAGGCTTCGAGCGTCTGGTGGATATGATTGGTGGCATCAAGGTGGATGTGCAAAAGCCTATCCTGGACGCGGAGTATCCAACCGAAAACTTTGGCTTCGAGCGTATCTACATCCCGGCCGGCCTCCAGATGCTTGATGGGTATACCGCCTTGCGCTATGCCCGTTCGCGCCATAGTGGGACAGACTTTGAACGCAGCCGCCGTCAGCAGCAAGTTTTGCGGGCGTTCCTGGAAGAATTTCAACGGCGCGGATTGCTTGACCAGATAGACCTGCTCAGCCAGATGGTCGAAAACCTGCAACAGAGCGTCAATACAACCATGCCCATAGGGGACTTGCAGATTATCCGCGGTCTGGCAGGCTTTGCGCAGAGCCTTAACTCGGAGGACATTGTCCAATTGAGTATCAACCCGAATGAAGTTGGGATTGTGATGGAAAGTGGCTCGGATATCTATTGGAACGAACCAGATATCGCGACCCTTGTTGAGCAAATGGAGACTGGCCCTGATGCGCTGAGAGAACCAGCCAGATTACAGGTGCAAAATGGGACAAGCAGGCCAGGGCTTGCCAGTCGTGTGACCAGTTTTCTGCAAAATGAAGGGTTCCAGATGCAGGTGCCAGACGATGCCCCGTCCCTGTATGACCGAACGATGATTATTGACTACAATGGGCAATTTCCCGATACTTGTGAGCAACTGGCAGATTTGCTGTTGGTGAAAGACCGTTTTGTCTATACTACCCCTCCCGCTGAAGCCCCACCACAGCCCCTGAATGTTGATATTGTGGTTATCGTGGGGAAAGACTACCGGGAATAAAAAAGGGAACTCCGTTCCTCCCATTCTGGTGAGGTTTGTTGGTTGTTCGACTTCGTCGAACAACCAACAAACCTCACGACAAAGCTGTGGCACGCAACAGCGTGCGTTTTTTGCCGTGCGCAAGCAGCACACAAA
>CAYFVX010000443.1:0-4556 GCA_964346425.1 uncultured Chloroflexaceae bacterium
ATGTAGGGGTAGGTTTTATCGTCTTTAAGCAGGACATTGTATCGGGGACGGTGCTGCTTGATGAGGTTCATTTCAAGCAGCAGGGCTTCGAGTTCGTTACGCGTGACGATGATCTCAAAGTCGGCAATGTGGCTAACAAGCCGGCGTGTTTTGGCATTCAAACCACGGGGGGAACCGAAGTATGAGCGCATGCGGTCGTGGAGATTTTTGCTTTTGCCCACATAGAGCAGCCCGCCATCGGCATCTTTCCATTGATAGACGCCGGGTTGTTGCGGAACCTGGTTCAGCCGTTCAGCAAATGCCTCGGTGTCGGTTATGGCTGTATGTGTAAAATCTGGCATGTTCTCGGTCTTTTCTGGTTTATTGCCGGCATCTTGCGCAGGCATGCGCCATATTTAGGGAGATGGGTGTTGAAAATATCTGGACGAAAATACTAATTGGTATCTGGCTTTTTCACATATCTTGCTCTTTAAAAAAGAGTATAACATGGATAGGTGTGGGTTTCCTTATTGCGGAATCTCTGCATGGAGCAATTGATAAGATTTTTCTATTTGTCATAATGCAAAACATCCTGACGTTTCTTCTGGTATAATACCCATTACACAACAGTGTACACCTGTCTACTTGTCATAAAAGAAACGATTGAAAAACAAGCATTCAGGCATGCTGAAAAGACTTCATGACGAGCCGTAGGCTGTGTGTGGCAAAGGAGAGGAGACTTTGTTTATGGCCCAGGAAAGTGTTGTCTATAGCCCTGATTCGAAGAATACAGATGCACAAAAACCCCAGGATACGTTCATTGAAGAACTTTTGAAGTGGACCTGGGTTTTTATTATTTTGTGCCTGTTGCTAACCGTGCTTGGAGGGGTTATTCCTGTTCTTATAGGGTTGGGAGGAGCAGTTGCAAATATTCTTGTGGCGAGAAGGACGAAAATCCCGTATCAGCTTCGCTTGAAAATCAGTGCGGTAATAACGGTAGCCTGCTGGTTTACGACGTTTATTTATAGCCTGACTATGATGCTGCCGAGTTGATTGGAAGGTATGGTATGAAATTCCCGCGCCACCCGATTGGAGTGGGGTATAACGTTTTTTGAATTCGCCGAAAAACGTTATACCCCACCAGAATGCGTTGTCACGCTCTTGAGAGCGTTTGCTTTCCGTTTGGTAAGCAGAGGTTGTAGCGGCGTGACCCTCGCTGAGGACACACCCCTCACGATCATTCCTGACAAGTGTGGAGACCTTATTGTGCAGCAGCCAGCCAGCAAGGACCATAGTTATTTGACGCATGGCGCGTCAGGTTGATTGGCTCGGTGCCATCTGCGCTCATCATATGAATATCTATACTCTCTTTGCCCCACGCTTCAAAGAGAATATGTTGACCACCTGGTGTCCATTCCGGGTGGGTTTCACGGACTTCCTCATTGTTGGTCAGGTTGGTGGTATCTGTTCCATCAGATGCCATAATGTAGATATCATCTCTCCCCTCGCGGTTGGAAGAGAAAGCAATAGACGTACCGTCTGGTGACCATTTTGGTGCTACCTCGCGCGATGGGTTGCTGGTCAGGTTGGTTTGCCCGGTGCCATCGGCTTGCATAACGTAGATTTCCTGATTGCCGTCTCGTTCAGCGATGAAGGCAATACGCTCACCATCCGGCGACCAGGTAGGTGACCAGTCAGATTGTGCATGCTGGGTGAGGTTAGTTTGGTCCGTTCCGTCAGCTTGCATAACATAGACCTCATAGTTACCGTCGCGATCGCTGTTGAAAGCAATACGCTCGCCATCCGGTGACCAGGCCGGGATTTCGTCTATGTCCTCGTTATTGGTCAGCCGCGTAATGCCAGATCCGTCAGCGTTCATGACATAGATTTCTGCATTCCCATCACGGTCGGAAACAAAAGCAATCCGCGTACCATCCGGTGAACAGGCAGGGTACCAATCATTTGCCGCGTTGTTGGAAAGGTTTGTCTGCGCTGTGCCATCGGTATTCATAACATAGATTTCAAAATTACCGTCACGCCGCGAGACAAAGACAATACCGTCACCGCTTCTGGCTACCAGCGAGACCGGCGTGCGCGGGTCAGCGAGAGAAGATGGTGCTGGCTGGTTGCTGGCTGGTGGGGATGCCCCACACCCCACCAGCAGCAAAGCCAACAGAACGAACATGGTTATTGGATTTTTATTGGGCATATCTATGCCTTTCTATAGTAGTCCGATCTGAGTTGTAAATAAGGCACTGTGTACGCCTTTTCAAAAGCCTTGATACCAGGAGATTGTTTTACATTTGGGCCAGGACTGCTGTATCAGTTTTTGGAAATGTCTGGAAGATACAGGTTGAAATGGTCCCGTCCCAGAATAGCGTAGAGTCCTGGAGAGGTCAGACGAGAAGTAATATACGCAACTGCTCCTGACTGACTCAGTGTCGTAGGGCTAGAAGAACGTTGCATCCACATATCTTCCCATGTGCCCTCTTTGTTGCGAGCCACAAAGACGGTAGCGACAATAACAGGTGGATCGGTATCGTTCCCGCGGACGGTGGCTTTGAGTGTTATGAAGGATTGGGTAAAATCTGTGTCGGGTAATTTTACGCCGTTCCTGGCGTCAAAGACTTCGATGAGGAAGCCGTGAACGCCCAGATTGTCGGTTGGAATAGTGTAGGAAGTCAGGCGAGTTATCTTGACAATGGTTTTGATCGGATAGAGATTGTTGGGAAGGTCGAATTGCAGATCATCCAGATTGATTGGTACAGAGCCTATACGGGCAGGGTCAAGCAATACCTCCCGAACGGGACTGTTCTGGTCTTCTTGACGAATAAACTCTATGGTTGCCGTGTTTGCAATGCGCTCTGAAATATCAGCAAAACGATACGTTGCACTTACGGTGGCGGTACCGGCTACCTGGGATGAGAGCATAAAGCGGGAGGCACTCATGGTTTCGTCTATCGAAATATTGTCCAGTCCCCCAAAAGATGTGTCAATCTCCACTTCAACGTTTTTCGACGGAATCCAGCGGTTGCCCGTGGTGTCTTCCAGATGGGTTGTCATAGAAAGGGTTGCTGCTCCCTCGTTGGGCAAGGTAACGGTTTCCTGATCTGGAGTAATAACGACACGTATCCCTTTGAGCGTTTCAACAGTGATAGGTATTGTCCTGGACTGAGCGATGACCATCGGTTGCTGCTCGCCATTGACGGCGAGGGTTGCTTGAATAGGGTAGGTCTGTGTCGTGTCGGTATCATTTTTGTATTGCCTGGTGGCGGTAACAATGGTTGCCCCGGGTGGCAGGGTGTGAAGCAGGGTGTCCTGCTCATCCTCACCAAAGGAGAAGCGGACGGTTGATGTCACGCCGATAGCTGCATGGGCGGGGATGGTGGCACGTGCTTCAATGGGTGGTGTCTGATAGAGATAGTCGGTGGTGGCCGGGTCGAGCGAAAGCGTTATGGAAGGCGTTATGATTTGCATGAGCAGACTGTCCTGGCTGAGCGAAATAGCATTGCCATAGACCGATTGCGCACCACTGTAGAGCGTTGCCGTTGCGGTGTGTGCGCCGGTGTTGCTGTAGGTAATAGTCCAGGATAGCTCGCGCGTGTCGCTGATAATGTGTTCTGACAGTGGTATGTCAGAGTTTGTGCTATCTGGAGTAAAGCGGAGCCGCGGAACTGCGGTACGGTCTTCGCTCCAGAAACGGTCTCTGGCATCATCAGGACTGATTCCAGGAGTAATGGATACAGAAAAACGGATGTTTTGACCGACGTAGAGCGAACTGTCGCTTGTTTGCAGCGGAGTAGCATGCAGGGTAACGGCTGGGACAATCATGAAACTTTGCGTATCCGAGAGAATGCTGGTATTGCTTCTGGTGACTGGTTCAGATTGTTGGATGCCCTGCGTATTGGTGTAAACACGTTGCAGGGTTGCACGGACAGTGTGGACTCCTGTGCGGGTGAGTGGTATGGAAAGCGTCGTGGTGTAGCTCGTGTTCTCAGGAACCAGCAGGTTATCATTCTGGTCGGTTCTGGTCGTATGGATACTGCTCCAGCCACCGTCTTCCCTGTCACCACTGTAGAGGACAATGCTATAGTATGATGTGTTGGTGATACCCGGTGTTGGTGGGAGGTGCAGGTCGAAGGTGACCGGAACATAGGTTGTCGAACTTTCGCCACCATTCCAGGGAATGAGAGGATCCATGGTTATAGTGATTCCGGTGGTTCCTGAAGTGCTCTGTATTACCACAGTGGGTGGAGAAGGAGTATGCGTGGTAGCCGATACGGACGGATGGTTTGGTAGGAGTATCTGAGCGGTGAAAAGGATTATCAATAACAGAAAACTTGCTGCTATTGCCAGGAACAGGTTGTTGCGGGTGGACAAGGACATGACTTGTTTCCTTTCTTTTTGCATACGTTGTCTTTCACTGGAATGGCTGAGGCGCAATGCATCAGGCATAACCGAGTTTCTATTATAATATGAAGATGCAAGGTTGTGATTCAGGCGTACAAAAGAAATTTGACACTGAGGGATGAGAAACAAGACTGTGCGAAGCATCCAGAAACAACCGGTAGTAAAGT
>CAYFVX010000444.1:0-4546 GCA_964346425.1 uncultured Chloroflexaceae bacterium
TATCTGGTGAATGGGGTAAATATCCCAACGATTGCGGTGTTTTTATCGTGTTTTTTGCTGGCGAACTTTCCAAACAATACGATAAATAAAGGAACGGGGTTGGCGAATGGTCCACTGCTCTGCCCAGTCATACCAGGTACGGCTAATGGCTTCTCCTCCAGATGAATAGAGAGAAACACAGATATATGGTATTTCAGTGCTTTCGTCTGCCCGGTCTCTGTGTCTCTGTGTTTTCATGGTGAAAATAAACCACTCTGCCGAATCTGGCATCAAATCATTTCTACGCAGTTGACTGTTCGCCAATGCTGCTCCCACCCTGCTCAACGGAGATTAAAGAGACCTGTGACATATTGTGGTACAATGATTTCATCTGGAAGGCAATATGCCTGGAAGTTTGTCTGGAGCGTTTGACCCGCGTGGGTACGTATCATCAACTAGTTCAGAAATACGAAGCGCAAATCGTGTCTTTGTGTGCCAGCAGAGGATGATACGCAGGGCGCCCCTCCGACACGTCAAACCTATTGAAAAATATAATTGAATGGTGCTGCGTTGAAGAGTTTTTTGCGCGTGACCTCTGGAGGTTTTGCTATGAGTGAACATTCAGCCAGTCGGCATGGACATTCCCCTCAGGACTGGAGTTCGATGACGCCCAGACAGGTTTTGAAGATGCTGGTGCATGAACTCTATAATCCGGTAAGTCTGCTTGGTAGTCAGTTGAATCGCATTACGGAAGATGAAGATCCGTTGACTGAAGAGGAATATGAAGAGATTTTCGAGCATATGCAGAAGGCCGTGGGGCGTTTAAGCAAAACAGTTGTGCAGTTGCGGCGGTATGTGCAAGACCATGAGCAAGAGTCGGTGTAGCGGTGATTGGTCACCAGGGCTACACAGCCCGTAAGCGGCGGGATTGCGTGTTGTATTCCTTTGCAAGCGATTGGTATTGAAAGCTCAAAGATCGGGTGGATTTTTGGCGGTTCTGCCATGGTGAGCGATGGTATGTCGGGGTTTTTGCGACAAAGCCGCAAAAACCCCGACATGCAGTTTCCCAAACGTTTTGCCGTACCCATCAACTCAACTTGTATCAATGGATATGCGAGGGCATACTAGTGTCCGAAGAGGTAGTGAGGGGAGCGGTGGCCTGGGCATTGATGGCAAATGCTGAGGCACGAGGGAGGGTGAAGTAAAAGGTAGATCCAAGTCCCGGTCCGGGGCTTTCTGCATAGAGGTCACCACCATGCGCATAGACCATGTGTCGCGCGATGGTGAGGCCGATGCCGCTACCGCCACTGGCACGCGAGCGGGATTTGTCTACGCGGTAGAAACGCTCGAAAAGGTGCGGCAAGTGTTCGGGGGCAATTCCTATGCCCGTGTCGCGGATAGCGACCACTATACGATCTTCTTCTGTCCAGGCATGCACACCGACGTGACCGTCTGTAGGGGTGTAGCGGAGCGCATTCGTGAGCAGGTTGATGACAACTTGCTCGATGCGGTCCGGGTCTGCCCAGACTGCCAGAATGGTATCGGTCAGTTTTGATTCGAGGGTGATGCCTTTCTCCTCAAACTGGGGGTTCATACGGAGTGTCTGAGTTTCAAGTACGTGACGCAGATCTATCGCGCGGGGTGATATGCGTATTTGCCCGGCCTCAGCACGGGAAAGCAGTTCGAGGTCTTCTATCAGCCGTTGCATGCGTACTGATTCGCGCAAGATGAGTTGAAATGTCTGGTTGTTGGGTTGCACCACTTCATCCAGCAAGCCCTCCATGTAGCCTTCAATGGTAGAGAGTGGTGTCCGTAGTTCATGGGTGACATCTGCCAGCAGTGCCCGCCGCCGTTGTTCGGTTTGTTCCAGTGCTTCGGCAAGCTGGTTGATGTTACGGTTCAGTTCGGAAAGTTCCCCTTCTGTATTCACCACAGTACGTTCACGATAAAAGCCCTGGGCCAACCGCTGGCTCATGGCTGAAATCGCTTGCAATGGTTCAACAATGCGGCGGGATATAAACAGGCTCATCAGGACAGCCGTCGCCAGGGCAACCGCAGTGGCGATAATCATGGCTTCCTGTACTGCTATCTGAAACCGGTTGAGCATGACATCTTTGACCGCCGGGTCGGGTTGCCACTGACTGGTTTCATCCAGGACACTAAAGCCTGGGTAGACGGGGACTCCCTGTTCCAGCACCATGCTGGCTATGCCGTTTGCGGTGCTGAGCAATGCTACCACCGCCACGGTGATGATGATGAGATGGGAAACAAAGAGTTTCCAGTGGAGTTGATGGTACCATTTCATTTTCATAATCGTGTTCTGCCAATTTTTTTGATGTTGTTGTTTTTGTGATAGAGCAGGTGGGGATTGCACGGCAATCCCCTATCTCGTGTTCCGCTGATTATTTGCCAACGAATTTATATCCGACGCCGCGTACTGTCTGGATGAGGGATGCTTCGGAGGGGCTGTCTTCCAGTTTGCGGCGCAGGGTGCCGACGTGGACATCTACCACGCGGTCTATGCCATCAAAATCATCTCCCCAGACCCGCTGCAAAAGTTCTTCACGCGTGAAGACGCGGCCTGGCGAGCATGCCAGAGTGTAAAACAGGTCGAATTCACGGGGGGTGAGTTCCACCAGAATTTCGCCACACCATACTTCGCGTCGTTCAGGGTCTATGGTGACACTTTCAAATTGCAGGGTTGGGCGACTGAACTGGTGGGTGCCATTTCCTTTGCGTTTGCGGCGCAGGATGGCTTTGACGCGAGCGACCAGTTCGCGGGGGCTGAAGGGTTTGGTCACGTAGTCGTCTGCGCCTACGGAAAGACCAATCAGTTTATCCACTTCGTCGGTGCGTGCGCTCAACATCAGGACGTAGGGGGAAGTTTCATCGTTGAGCATACGACACAGTTCGATGCCATCCAGTCCGGGCAGCATAACGTCCAGGACAATCAAATCCGGGCGTACTCGCCGCGCAAGGTCCAAAGCAGAGGGGCCATCATAGGCGCGGTGTACATCGTAGCCACCAGCCAGGAGATAGCTGCCGACGAGGTCTACGATAGGTTGTTCGTCGTCAACAACAAGAACAGTAGATGTTTCCAACTTTGCACCTCTCTGTGTTTCAAAAATTTGTAACTTCAATGTAACCGGGTTTTTATAATGCCATGCTTTTGTAACTCTGACGTAACTGGCAACCTATGATACCATATTTTGCACAAATTGTAGCGGGGATGTTTGGGCATTCATGACCGGGGTAACGTAGGAATCTGTTGGGAAACTCCATCTCCTGCGCGGACCTTTGCGTCTTTGCGCCTTTGCGTGAGGCCCTGCCCGGACTTTTCCAACAGAGTCCTTATGGTCGTGGCTCATTCGAACGTCCTTTAATTGTGCATATTTTCATGCCACCGTGTGCGCTGAGAGCGCATGAACATCTGCGTTTCAAAAGTAATCAAGCGAACAATGATAGTATCCGTGGTAGAAACCATTACCTGACCTGTTAAGAGAGAGAGACATTTGCATGCCCCGCTGGACTTCTGAAGAAGACACCTATCTGACAGAATTGTATCTCACCGGCGTGTCCGTCGAAGAGATTGCGCAGAAGCTTGGGCGCACACGCGGCACGGTGAAGCGGCGGGCCAGTGAGCTTGGGCTGTCGCGTGGGAAGACGCATGCGTGGAGTGCGGCGGATGATGCACGGCTGGCTGACCTGTATGTGCAGGAGCATCTGTCCGTCGCAGAGATTGCGCGGGCGTTGGGCGTGGGGGAGGCGGCGGTGAAGCATCGCGTGCGTTCGCTGGGGCTGCACCGCGAGCGCAGGCTGGCAGAAAACACCTTTTTCAAGACGTGGACGCCCGCCTCGGCGTATGTGCTGGGCTACTGGTTTGCGGATGGCAATATGTTTTATCAGGCAGAAACGCAAAGCTGGACCGTCTCGATAGCCAGCAAGGATGTGGCACATCTGGAGCAGTTGCGCGAGGTTATTGGTGCGGGGACGCTGACGCGCATTACCCATTCCGAGGTGTTCAAGCTGGTGATTTGCAGCAAGGAGATGTATACAGACCTGCTGCGATTGGGCGGCAGCGAACGCAAGTCGTTGACGCTCACCTGGCCCGATGGGGTCATCCCTGATGAGTTGCTGGCGCATTTTGTGCGCGGGTATGTGGATGGCGATGGCTGTTTGCGCTGGAATAAGACCACTCCTTGCTATCCCGAAATCAACGCGACTGGTGCCAGGCCGTTTCTGACCGGCATGGCGCAGGCGATAGAGCGGGCGACGGGGATTTCCACACAGAACTACTATCGCGTAGGTGTGGAAGAACGTATCTGGAAGGTCGTCTGGTATGGGGTCTATGCGAAGTGTCTGACGATCTGGCTCTATCACGGTTGCAAGGAGCTTTTTTTGCTGCGCAAGGGGGAGATGGCCCTGGCGTTTCTCGACTGGCAGCCGCAGAGAAGTTCGACGCAACTTGTGACGCCGCGCATGGGGGAGTTGTTCGGGGCGTATTTGTGAAAGTTAGAAAAACCACAAAGGACACGAAGGGCCGGACAGTGAAACCACGAATACCACG
>CAYFVX010000445.1:0-4540 GCA_964346425.1 uncultured Chloroflexaceae bacterium
TTGTGGCTGTCGCAAAGTCTTCTGTTGTTCAACAGAAGACTTTGCGACAGCCATGGAGGCACAGAGGTCTCAAAGGGTGTCGCCTATAGGCGTGTGAGGGAACCTGGTTCCCTCACGCACCCCATTCTCGTGGGGTTTGTTTTTTCGACAAAGTCGAAAAAACAACAAACCCCACGGCAAAGCTGTGACACACGGCTGCGTGCGTTTTTGCCGTGCGCAAGCAGCACACAAAACAGGGGAGACCTGTGGAGGACACAGAGATACAGAGGTGCAAGGAGAGAAACAGGGCAATCTGTGTTTATCTGTGTTCATTGGTGGTTGCGGTTATGCTTGCTGGTTGTTCGATGCAAAGTTTTCTGTATCCCTTACCAGGCGGTGCTATAATGAAGATGGAAAAAGAAACCGCGGGAGGATTATGGACAAGCTGCTGCTTATTGCAAGGCACGAATTTGTTAAGCATGTGCGACGGGTGAGTTTTATCATCGGTACTTTGTTCATTCCTGTGATGGTGCTGAGTGCAACTATTTTCCTCAGTTTTTTTGGGACTGGGAGCGATTCGGATTTTCCTTCAACCCTGCCCGCTGAGAAGGAGGAACCCGCAGGCACCGACACAGGCAGCAGGGAGGAGGGTTCGTCGGCAGAGACGGATGCCGACGATGCGGACAAGACCAGGATAGGGTATGTTGACCATGCAAACATTATTGTGCAATCCACTGATCCTTTTTCATCCACCACTTTTGTCCCTTTTGCCAATGAAGCAGCCGCTCGCGCCGCGCTGCAAGCCAAAGACCTGAATGTTTTCTATGTGATGGATGCAGATTATCTTTCGAGCGGTACGATTACCCGCTACGTCCGCCAGATAGAGTTTATTTCGCTGGATAGGGGACAGTTTACCGAGTTCTTGCGCTCCAATCTGTTGCACCATCGCGATCCGCGTATCGTTGAGCGGCTTGGGGATGTTTCTGAGTTTGAGACGACGCGGCTGGATGCAGATGGACAGCCTTTCAGGGGGCGTTTTGCTGATTATGATATGAATTCGGATGATGCGACGTTGTTTGTGTTGCCGTTTGCTTTTGCGTTGCTGTTGTATATGACGATTTTTTCTTCGGCTGGCTTGTTGCAAAATAGTGTTATTGAGGAGAAGGAAAATCGTATTCTGGAAATTTTGTTGACTTCGTTGCAGCCGTGGCAGTTGCTTGGTGGAAAGATTGTTGGGCTGGGTGCGCTGGGGTTGTTGCAGATGGTTATCTGGCTGGGGAGTGTGCTGCTGTTTGTAATCTCTCATAGTGGGAGTGTGGCGTTGTTGCAAAGCATCAATCTGCCCACCTATGTCTGGATGTTGACGCTGCCGTACTACCTGCTCGGCTACCTGGTCTACGGTGGCCTGATGGCCGGCATCGGTGCAACGCTCACCACTACCCGTGAAGGCTCCGTCCTCACCAGCATCTTGCTTATCCCGGTTATGGCTCCGTTTCTGTTGTTGTTTGGTATTATTGATCATCCCGATGGGTGGCTGGCAATTGTGCTGAGTTTAATTCCTTACACAGCTTCTATCACGATGATGACGCGGTTGACACTGGTGGATGTGGTCTGGTGGCAGATTGTGCTGAGTCTGGTTTTGCTGGCTGGTTCGGTGGTTCTTTCCATTCAGTTTAGCGCGAAGCTTTTTCGGACGACGATGTTGCTGCGGGGGAAGAAGCTCAGTGTGGGGGAGGTGTGGCGGGTGTTACGGAGCGGCACGGAATAGGCGCATCGTGTTATAATGGGAAGTCCGGAACCAGGAAGCAAACGGGCAGGCGATGGAGAACAGACCCAGAAGGATAGATAATTATGTTATGGAGCGCGAGGTGGGGCGGGGGGCGACCAGCGAGGTCTGGCTGGCACATCATGCGCATATGCGGCATCGGCAGGTGGCGGTCAAGTTGCTGTTGAATCAGAACAAGGAGACGGTACAGCGTTTTGTGCGCGAGGCCAACCTGCTCAGCCATCTGAACCACGCCAATATTGTGAAGATTTACGATCATGGTCGCTCGCAAAATTTCTACTACTCGATTATTGAGTATGTACCCGGCTGTTCGCTGCAGCATTTGCTGGAACGTATGAGACGGTTGGGATTTCTGGATGCCTTCGACATCTTCAAACAGATAGCCAGTGCGCTCGACTATGCGCACAGCCTGCAAATTATTCACCGCGACGTTTCGCCCGGCAATGTCCTCGTTGAAGAAGAAACCGGCCACGCCCTCCTGACGGACTTTGGCATAGCACGGGACATCAATCAAAAAATCACCGTGGACGAAAAAGTTATGGGTACGCCCGGCTACTGGTCGCCCGAACATGCCCGCTCCGCCACCGAAGTCACGCACCTTTCTGACATCTACGGACTGGGCGTCGTGCTCTATGTCATGCTGAGTGGCGAGCTGCCCTGGGAAGAAGAACCACGCACGCCAGAACAACCCTTCGGCCCGCTCATCCCGCTCAAAAACCGCGGCATCCACAACCTGCCTGCTGGCGTCGAGCGCATCATCCAGACGATGCTGGCCCACGATCCTTCGAAACGATTTCCTTCTGCGCAGGCGGCGGTGGATGAGTTGGAACGACTGGCGAAACGTCATCACGCGACTACGCAGACAGACGGGAGGGCAGCGACCAATACTGAACAACGCGTGCAGGAAACCGCGCATTCGACCGCGAGTTTTGAGGCAAGCGGTATTGCGGCAAATGAGGTGGAACATGTGCTGGGACCAGACCTGATTCGCGCTCCTATCGTTGAAGCGCACACCCGCGCTGAGGAACTGTGTCAATCGGCTATTGTCGCGGATTTGCTGAATGGTTGGTCAACGGAGGGGTTTGGGGGCGGGCTGTTTCGCCGTGAGTTGTTGGGGCGGCTGGCGCGGCTGCATCGTGTTGTCAGTCGCAATGTTTATTTTTACAGTTTGCAGGTGCTTTATGAGGAGCGGGGCGAACCAAAAATCATTGAAGAACCCGACCACGAAGCAAAAGAATATCCTCTTGAACCTGAAGCAGACCGCTGGAAAGTCACCCTCCCATCGGTACAAATTTTTGAAGACAATCCCGGCCGCCAGGAGATCATTCCTGGCTCGGTGCGCGTCATCCAATGCCGCGAATGCGATGGCAAAGGCAAGATTGTGTGCTCGCGTTGCAAGGGGCAGCGGCGTATTCGGGAAACGCGCACTGTGCCAGTTGAGCCACCTATAGAGCAAAAGAACGGCCATCCGGCCGGTCAGACCAGGCAGCGAAGAACCGTCACGGCCCGGGCCCAGCCACAGGCAGAAACCAGCCGCAGCAGACAGAGCACAGGCAGTGCATCCAGCAGTGATGCTTCCTTTTCTTATGCATCGCTGTTGCAAAATCCGCCCGGTTCTCTGCCCACTGCCGGCAGTGTTCCTGCGCAACAAACGCGCACCGAAGTGGTGCTCGTCCCCTGCCCAGACTGTGAGGGTCTTGGCGGGATACATTGCGGATACTGCGATGGAACGGGCCGTATGGTACAGCATAAGGCGTTCCGCTGGCAACGAACCACCCGCTTGCTGGCAACGAACGACGACCTGCCACACCTCGATGAAAAATGGTTGCATCAACGGTTTGAACCACGGGAAATCTATCGCGAGCGTATCCATGGCGACGCTCAATCAAACGAGCCAGCTTTTCGCGAAGAATGGGCGGAAATTCCGCGCGTCAAAGAGCTCATTGAGCACATGATTGAAGCAACCAATCCCAACCGCCGCATCATTCTGAGCGAGCTGGTCATCAGCATGATCCCCGTCACCGAAGTCACCTTCGACCTCGGCAAAAAGACATCACTCCTCGACATATTGAAAAAGCAAACAGCCCACGAGCAGCAAGAGCAGACAGATGAGGAGAACGAGGACGAGGACAAGGAAGAAGGCGAGAGGTACGAAATTTCTATCTATGGTTTTGAACGAAATATTCCTCCTGACTGGCGGTTGCTCAATTGGGAACGGGTGGTGAGTTTCTGGGTGGTGACGTTTATGTTTGTGGTGACGATTGTGCTGACGGTGTTTGTGGTGGTGTAGTTGGAACGTTGGAGCGTTGGAACGTTGGATCAAGAGGACTCTGTTGGTAAAGTCCGGGCAGGGCCTCGCGCAAAGGCGCAAAGGTCCGGACAGGAGACGGGGTTTCCCAACAGAGTACGGGAGAGGGGTTGCCGAAATCCCCTTCTCCCCCAGGACTCTGTTGGGAAAGGTGGTCTGGGTGATAACGTAGGGGTTTGGCCGTGCCAAACCCATGCCTGGGGCAGGCGAGACGACCACGCTTCCAGAGCCTGTCCGGACTTTACCAACAGAGTCCCCCAGGGAGAAGGGGATGATGGCAGGCATGGGGAGAGAAAGACATCCCTATGCCTATAGATTCTCAATTCGCGTCTAGGGGGCGGGCAGGGTGCCCGCTCCCTGCCCACCCCATCACCAATCCCTCACATGTGTAGACTTTTTTAGAAACCGCTTTGCAAAGCGGTCGCGGGATACCGTCGCAGCGGCTTCTAGCCGCTGTCGCCACGATT
>CAYFVX010000446.1:0-4528 GCA_964346425.1 uncultured Chloroflexaceae bacterium
GTTGATTCTCATCATCTTCAGCTTGACAGAACAAGAAAAAGTGCAAGGATAGTGTCCTATGATGATGGATGCTTTTCCAGATGGAGCAATCGGGTGATAGCGGTCACGAACAGCGGGTCTTTGTTGTAAATTCCCTCTGCATACGTTACCCATTTAACCGTGGCCTTTTCTTCCCAATAGGTTCCATCTCCTGGCGGCGTGCTCTGCGGTTTGTCACTGACATCTATGGCAAACAGATAGACGAGCGTGTCGCTGGATTTTGCTGGACGAGCGGTTCCCAGATCAATAAATTCGTCAACGGTTGCTTTATAGCCAGCCTCTTCCCAGAGTTCAGCGCGTGCTGTTTCTTTGATATCTCCCTGAAATCCACCGGTCAGGCAACAAAGCTCTGGCTGGTCACTATGCGCCGGGCATATCTCTTCGCGTGCCAGGAAAGCGGTTATCTTGTCCTGTTCACGTCGAAAAGGGAGCAGTGCTATGGTAATACCCTCGCTGTGAGCTTCGCGCACAAAATCGTAGAATTGCCCATCTATGACGCGGTGAATGACTTTTAGCACATCGTTTGCGAAAATTTCTGTATCTTGCATGATGCATGCTCGTGGAGCAATGCGCCCCAAAGGGTACGTTGCGCGGAGTGTCTGGCAGCCAGGCTACCAGACACTCCGCGCAAACATTACCTTCCTGAATATATATGATTATCTGCGATAACCGCTTGAGAGCGACCATTTGTTCGCTGACGGCTTCGCTGCTAACCCGATTGGTGTGGGTACGTGCCACCAGGCATTTCTGATGGCGTACAGCGCACGCGCTGTGTTACCTGTTCACATTCGCGGTAAAACGCTGGGAGCGCAGGCGTCTTGCCTGCCTGCATTGTACGGGCAAGATGCCCGTGTTCCCAGAGCGGTGTTTTGCAACAAAGCTGCAAAACACCGCACAACCCTTGAGCTATTCTTCGCTATACCCCTCATGGCCTGGCACAGGGAATTTCGCACACAGTTCGCGCACATCTTCCGCAATGCGCGTGTGCATCGTCTCATCATTCAAGTTGTGCAACACCTGCCCCATCCAGGCAGCAATCTGTTGCATCTCAGCCGGTCCCATGCCGCGGGTCGTCACGGCTGGCGTCCCCACGCGGATACCGCTCGTTTTGGTAGGTGGTTGTTTATCGTAGGGAATGGCGTTTTTATTGACGGTGATACCGGCACGGTCAAGGGCTTTCTCAGCCTGCGCACCCGTCATACCAAGCGGTGTGAGGTCTACGAGCATCAAATGATTGTCCGTGCCACCACTGACCAGCTTTACGCCCTGCTGCACCAGTTCTTCCGCCAGTGTCTGTGCATTGGCACGAATGCGTTTTGCATACTCCTTGAACTCCGGCTTGAGTGCCTCGCCAAACGCGACCGCTTTGCCTGCGATAACGTGCATCAGCGGGCCACCCTGGTTGCCTGGGAAAACGCTGCTATTGATAGCTTTGGCGTACTTTGAGTCGCAGAGAATCATACCCCCGCGTGGCCCCCGCAGCGTCTTGTGCGTGGTCGTCGTCACAATATGCGCATGCCCCACCGGCGAAGGATGCTCGCCGCTGACCACCAGACCAGCCGTATGGGCAATATCTGCCAGCAATAGCGCACCGACCTCATCCGCAATAGCCCGCATCCGCGCAAAATCTATGATCCGTGGATACGCACTCGCTCCTGAAGTAATCATCTGCGGCTTTGTTTCCCGCGCAACGCTGGCAAGCTCGTCATAATCAATTTGCCCGGTTTCTTCATCAACGCCATAGAACGCCGTTTTATACCACTTGCCACTAAAGTTGACCGGGCTACCGTGGGTCAGATGACCTCCCTGGTCCAGACGCATACCAAGCAGTGTATCGCCCGGCTGCAACAGAGCCGTATACACCGCAATATTCGCCTGCGCACCACTATGTGGTTGTACATTGACCGCATCCGCACCAAAAAGCTGCAGTGCGCGCTCAATGGCGATACGCTCAACCACATCAACAAATTCACAGCCGCCATAATATCGTTTGCCAGGCAAACCCTCGGCATACTTATTGGTCAAAACTGACCCCTGTGCTTCGAGAACGGGGAGACTGACATAGTTTTCACTGGCGATAAGTTCCAGCCCCTCACGCTGGCGACGGGCCTCTTTTGCAATTGCAGCAGCAACATCCGGGTCACTGCGACGCAAAGCATCAAGCATGAAATATCCTCCTTATTACGCAGGTTGAGTCGTTGCAACGGTTGTTGGTGACAACCGTTGCAACGACTCAACCCTACTCAGGGTATTAACTTACGGATTCACCTGGCTTGAGTGGGATGACTTTTGTGTCTACGTTGAACTCTTTGCACGCTTCTTGCAATGCCTCTGGTGTGCCTGTCAATATCGGGAACGTTCCCCAATGCTGCCCAATCGCATACCGCGCACGAATGAGTTTGAGCGCATAGGCGGCCTGCCGCGGATCCATCGTGAAATAGTCTCCAATCGGCAAAATTGCCATATCGGGCTGATACAGGTCGCCAATGATAAGCATATCATACGTGACACTGGTATCACCTGTCACGTAAATAGTAAAGTCGTTCGAGAAACGCAGAACATAGCCTGCCGGATCCCCCATTGGAATGATTGTACCATTTTCAACCAGCGTACTGCTATGTTGTGCAGCCGTCATTGTCGCCTTGATACCCGCAACTTCGACGGTACCACCCTTGTTGAAGCCCACAATCCGGTCTTCTGCAATACCTTTCCCCTGCAACCAGGGGGTCAGGTCATACTGGCAGACAATGTGCGCATTCGTAGCTCCCGCTATATCTGCGAGATCATTGACATGGTCGAAATGGCCGTGGGTGAGGAAAATGGCGTCCAGATTCTCACGCGCCTTTGCCTTCCATTCATCAGGGCAGGAGGGGTTGGTATCAACCCACGCGTCAACAAGGACATTTTTTCCTTCTGGAGTGACGATATGGAATGTTGCGTGCCCCAGCCAGCTAATGGTTATGTTTTTTCCAAGAGTTGCCATAGGATACCTCTTTTCCTTCCGGGGTGAATAAACCCGGCTACGAGTGACACGTGCTGCGTGATAGGGGAACAAAGATGTACTTTACCAGCACACCGCCACCTATCATACAGCATCAAACGCACCTGGTAGCCGCTGAAATCCTAAAAAACCGTGCCTGCAAGCCCGGCTTGCAGCATGCCTATGGTAGCACAAAAGGATGGAGGATACAAACCACTACGTCACTACGGTTTGCAAAACACGCGCTGCTCCTGCCCGCCGCAACGCCGCTGCCACTGCCTCGCGTCGTAGCTCATCCACCAGCGCGAGCATCACTCCGCCCCAGCCGGCTCCCGAAAGCTTCGCTCCCAACGCACCGGCAGAGCGGGCCGCATCCACCAGTTGCTCCAGCTCAGGGGAAGAAACGCCCATCTGCTGCAACACCTGCTGATTTGCATTGAGCAACATACCCAGCCGCGGAATATCGCCGGTTGCCAGCACCTGCCGTATCTCATGCACAAGAGCGGCAACCTGCGCAAACAGTTCCTCACTGGCCTGCGGGTCAGCAATCCAGCGTCGGCGCACTTCAGCCACCGGCAGCCGGGTTTTGCTGCGCACGCCCGTATCCCCCACCAGCAACGTAAACGGCGTACTCACCTTGACTGGCTCAATAACAGGTGGTGATGGTGGTGATGGGAGAGTATCAGCTTGTTCCTGGTCATCGGATGTTTGCACTACTCGTTGTCGCACAAACCAGATTGGCCGTTCAAAGGCAATAACCGTATTATCTATACCACTGGGCGTTCCATGATACCGTTGCTCGCTACAATATACCAGATTGGAAACCGTTTCAGCAGGAATTTCGCGTCCCAGATGAGCAACCAGACCACGTACAAGCGCAGTCGCAACGGCTGCCCCACTGCCCAACCCACCAGCAATGGGAATATCCGAGGTAATGGTAATCGTGACATCAGAAACCCCGGTTCCCAGATGGTGAAACGTAGCAAACGCCAGATCACCAAGCGGATCTGTGATGCTCTGGCCGGCAATCCACTCGCGTTCCAAATCGCGGGCGCAGATGCATACCCCGCTCCCTGCCGCCCCATCAACAATTTGTACCCGGGCTCGCACCCCATCCAGCGGCAACGCAATCGCAGGACAGCCATAAACAACCGCATGCTCACCGCAGAGAATGAGTTTGCCTGGTGCTGTTGTGTTGGTTATTCCCATTCTATCGTCGCAGGAGGTTTGGAAGAAATATCGTATACAACCCGATTGACACGCGGTATCTCATTCACAATCCGATTACTCACCCGTGCCAGCACATCACCCGGCAATCTGGCCCAATCAGCCGTCATATAATCCTCAGTTGTCACCGCCCGCAGTGCAATCGTATCAGCGTATGTTCGCGTGTCACCCATGACACCGACACTCTGCACCGGCAGCAACACCGCAAATGCCTGCTGTGTGGAACGATACAGATTGGCAGCCCGCAACTCGTTCAAGAAAATCGCATCTGCCTGCCGGAGT
>CAYFVX010000447.1:0-4526 GCA_964346425.1 uncultured Chloroflexaceae bacterium
AAGCGATGGGCCAGTTGGCGGCGGCACGCCCCTACTACGAACGCGCGCTGGACATATGGGAGCGGGTGCTGGGGGCGGAGCACCCCGACACCGCGCAAAGCCTGAACAACCTGGGCGCGTTGCTGCAAGCGATGGGCCAGTTGGCGGCGGCACGCCCCTACTACGAACGCGCGCTGGCAATATTTGAAGCTGCACTTGGTGAGAACCATCCAAACACGAAGGTTGTACGTGGGAATCTGGCGCAGCTTGATCGTGAGCCTTCGGGGGAGTGATACCAGGTTCGGAAGAATAGTTTCTTTTCACCACGGAGACACGGAGGCACAGAGAGAACAGGGTTTTCCCTTCCCTCTGGCCGAATCATGGCGTTCCTGGCGTCCTGGCGGTTTCTCTCACTCTTCAAACGTATCTGGTATGAGTTCAACGAACCACAAAGACGCAAAGGACGCAAAGTCCGGACATCCGGGCAAAGATTCGGGCAGTTTTTTTCATTCTTCATCCGAACCTGGTATAACCAGGAAGAAAGTCAGTATCCCAAACGGTTGCGGCTCGTCTGTTTGCCTCATTTCTGAACAGTTACGCTGGTAAACCAGAGCGGCAGGCTGGGCAGCTCAGATGAGAGAAACGCTCTTCAGTTGTCGCGAAAATTACCTGCCTACCTCCTTCTCGTCTGTCGTCTGGGAGACTGCATCATCTTGTTGATAGAGGGGGGTACTGAGGTAGCGTTCGCCATTGCTGGCGACGATGAAGGCGATAAGTTTGCCGGCATTTTCTGGGCGGCGAGCGATCTGCAGGGCTGCCCAGGCGGTTGCGCCGCTGCTGATGCCAACCATCAAACCTTCCTCTTTTGCCAGCAGTCGCGCCGTTGCAAATGCGTCTTCATTGCGCACCCGCACGATTTCGTCAATGATGTCGGTATTGAGCACATCGGGGACAAAGCCAGCCCCGATACCCTGAATTTTGTGGGAGCCTGGTTCGCCGCCGGAGAGCACCGCAGAGTCATCTGGCTCTACCCCAATCGCTTTGAAATTGGGATTGCGCTGCTTGAGTACCTCAGAAGTTCCCGTAATCGTACCACCGGTGCCAACGCCGGCGACCAGTATGTCGAGCTTACCATCGGTATCATTCCAGAGTTCTTCGGCGGTAGTTTCTCGATGCACCTGCGGGTTGGCCGGGTTTTGAAATTGCTGCGGAATAAAACTGTTCTGCACATCAGCGGCGATTTCCTCAGCCTTCTGGATAGCCCCTTTCATGCCTTCCGCGGCCGGCGTTAGCACAACCTCTGCGCCAAAGCCTTTGAGCAGGCCACGCCGCTCAAGGCTGACGCTTTCGGGCATGGTCAGGATAAGCCGATAGCCACGCGCGGCGGCTACCAGGGCCAGCGCAATGCCAGTGTTGCCGCTGGTTGGTTCTATCAGCGTGGTGATGCCGCGGGTGATCAGGCCAGCCTGCTCTGCTGCGTCAATCATAGACCGTCCGATGCGGTCTTTGACGCTGCCGGCCGGGTTGAAAAATTCGAGCTTGGCGAGGATGGTTGCCTGCGTATCGTTGACGCGGTTGAGGCGTACCAGTGGAGTGTTGCCAATCAATGCAGTAATAGTGTCGTAAATACGTGCCATACCTTGTTCGACCTTTCACTTTGCAAAGTAAAGATAGTTTCTTTTTTCTTTTCTGCGGGTAATATAATATACTTACGTAGGATTGTCAACTATTACTTAACTGCCCAGGCCATGTTGTCGAGCAATCACGGCTGCCTGCGTGCGGTCGGCAACATCCAGCTTGGCGAAGAAAGCGAGGTATTATCCAATGCAAGCAACAACCCGACTATTCACCCACTGGCTTTCACGCCTTTTCATGACGCTTCTGATCATTGCAGGCATAGGACTGGCCCTTGTGCCTGCCAGCAGCAACGCGCAGGGTACCACCTACCCTATCGTAGACAGTGGGCAAACGGCCTGCTATGATAGCAACGGCGTAGAAATCACCTGCCCGAAGCAGGGCACAGCCTTCTCCGGACAGGACGCACAACACAACGGCAACCTTCCTTCCTACACGAACAATGGCAATGGCACGATTACGGACAACGTTACTGGCTTGATCTGGCAGCAAAGTGCAGATACCAATGGTGATGGCACGATTGGTGCCAGCGATAAGCTGACCTACAGTGCCGCCATGGCCTACTGTGAAAACCTGACGCTGGGCGGCGCGGACGACTGGCGGTTGCCAGACATCAAACAACTCTATTCGTTGATTGACTTTAGCGGGCTGGACCCGAGCGGCTTTGATGGAGTTGATACCTCTCGCCTGGTTCCCTTCATTGATACCGATTACTTTGCCTTTGCCTATGGTGATACGACGGCGGGCGAGCGTATCATTGACGCACAGTATGCTTCCAGCACGCAGTATGTCTCCACTACCAGCGGCAGCCTGCTCTTCGGTGTCAATCTGGCAGATGGGCGTATCAAGGGCTATGGTATCACGATGCCAGGGGGGACAGAAAAATCCTTCTATATTCTCTGTGTGCGCGGCAACAGCAGCTATGGGCAAAACAGGCTGGTTGATAATGGTGATGGGACTATTACCGACGAGGCAAGTGGTTTGATGTGGGCACAGAATGATAGTGCAGTTGGTTTGAACTGGGAGCAGGCACTCGCCTGGGTCGAACAGCAAAATGCGACCAGCTCCCTGGGGTATAGCGACTGGCGGTTGCCCAATGCCAAAGAGTTGCAGAGTATCGTGGATTACTCTCGTTCACCGGATACCAGCGGTTCGGCCGCGATTGACCCGCTGTTTCATGCGCGCAGCATCACCAATGAAGCGGGAGCCATTGACTACCCCTTCTATTGGAGCAGTACCACCCATGCCAACCTGACGATACCTCGTGGGGCAAATGCGGCGTATGTTTCTTTTGGGCGGGCGTTGGGCTATATGAACAACAATTGGATAGATGTGCATGGAGCCGGGGCGCAGCGTAGCGACCCCAAAGCGGGCGACCCCGCCGACTGGCCCACCGGCCATGGTCCGCAAGGGGACGCCATCCGCATCTACAACTACGTTCGCCTGGTGCGCGATGCTGATACGACGGCGGCAACACCGACGCCTACCAGCACCGCTACCAGCACGCCCATCAGTACCGCCACCAGCACACCGACGGCTGTGGCACCGCCGAGCGACACCAGCACACCCACACCCACGACCCAACCCACCAGCCGACCACTTCCACACGAGCTTTACCTGCCATTTATGCGCAAACAGAGGAATGGCATGCAGGAGGCTCCACGTCCGCCACACCGTGTTCCATAGCTCCCCTTGCCACCGTAGCGCAAAAGGGGACGGTAGACAATGGAGCAGTGACAGTGGACAGACATTTGGACACTCACCGTAATGCGCCGAAAGGTGCAGCGGAAGCTACGACCGGCAAATACTGAGTGCTGAGTAGTGCCACATCCACGTGCTATAATTGAATCGAGGGGCATGGCGACGGCAGCAATTACAAGCACAAGCAAAGGACTACCCAATGGACAAGATTATTTTTCCCTATGGAGATGCAGATTTTTACCGCCTGGTGATGGAAAACAACTTCTATGTGGACCGCACCGCGTATATTCGCCTGCTGGAAGAAAAAGGACGCACGTTGCTCTTCCTGCGGCCGCGGCGGTTTGGCAAGAGCTTGCTCCTCTCCATGCTGGAAAACTACTATGACGTCAAGAAGGCCGCCGAGTTTGAGCGGT
Source organism: uncultured Chloroflexaceae bacterium (assembly GCA_964346425.1). Lineage (GTDB taxonomy): Bacteria > Chloroflexota > Chloroflexia > Chloroflexales > Chloroflexaceae > JAAUSY01. The sequence goes on from CAYFVX010000447.1 coordinate 3,729, forward strand.
TGTTTGGGCACCTGGCTATCGGGCAAGACCCGACGCCTCGCCACAACCGCTACTTTGTGTTGCGCTGGAATTTCTCTGAAATCCTCACCAGGGGGGATGCAGAGGATTTTCAACAGCGACTCTTTGACCACATTGATGGCAGCATTCAACAGTTCATAGTGCATTACCGCGGTCTCATAGACTATCCTATCGAACGAGATGTAAGCAATGGCATCCATGCGTTTCAGTCAGTTATGGCAGCGGTGCAAACCACACCCTACAAGCTCTATTTGCTGATAGATGAGTACGACAACTTTGCCAACGAAGTCTTGATGACCGATCAGTGGCGGGGACGTGAACGGTATCAGGAACTGGTGGAAGGCGAGGGTATCCTCAAGACGATTTTCAAGACGATTAAAGCAGGATTGGAAGGCAAGGGGCTGGAACGGGTGTTTATGACGGGCGTTTCGCCCATTGTGGTCAATGATATGACCAGCGGCTTTAACGTGGTGAAAAATATCACTTTTGCCCCAGACCTGCACGAGATATGCGGCTTTCGCGAAGATGAAGTCGCTGAAGTGCTGGAGCGGGTGGGCACTATTTGCAAGTTTACCCCACAGCAGGTGCAGGAAGCTCTTGCGATGATGCGCACCTTCTACAATGGCTACCGCTTTGGGCAAAACCAGCAGACGCTGCTCTACAACCCCACCCTCGTGCTCTATTTCCTGGACCATCTGCAATCCTATGGCTCCTACCCGCAGAACATGTTGGACAGCAACCTCGCGATGGATGGGCAAAAGATTGCCTACATTGCCCACC
>CAYFVX010000448.1:0-4513 GCA_964346425.1 uncultured Chloroflexaceae bacterium
GTGACGTGGTGGGCCATGCCTGGTTGTTTGCTATGCTCTGGTGTGTAAACTGTAGAGGGAATGGGAGCGTCTGGCTCTGGGGTTTCTGGAGAAGCGCGTATCGCACCTGTGCGATGAGTTTTGTACTGGGGGCGATATCGTTGCCTATGACATGGCTGGCAAGATAGGTGCGGCGGCTTGCTGTATCCAGCAGTTGAATGTCGCGCATTGCGGCCAACCGTCTGGTGGCTGCCAGGAGCAAAGTACCGCTACCCGCTGCCGGGTCATAGATAATTCGTTCGGCAGGGGGCAAACGTTCCAGCGGGAGCGTTGCGAGGAGTTGGTCTGCTATTGCTATCGGTATATCGTACTGCGGCGGGGGTGTAAGTGATCTTGCGAGCAAGTCAAGTGTTGTCTGTTGTTTGTGATCGTTCAGCACGAGTATGCTTTGTTCATAGAGTATGCCAATGTCTTGATCATCAACCAGCGCAAAGGTGACGTTGGGACCAAGATGGGTAATCAGGTGTTGCAGTACTGCATCGTGCATGGTGGGCAGATGTTCGTTGTATACCTGTTGGGGTGCTCCGTTCGTATGCTCAATGGTTTGCAGTATGAGCTTGTGTGGGGCATAGGTTGTGGGATTGGGGGCCAGCAAGCCTTTGTCGGAAAGGATACGCGCAGCGAGGTATGCAATGATTACCTCGTAAACTGCTTCGGCCTGGTTTGTGGTCTTTGTTATTACCTGCTGCTGGAGCTGGAGGGCACCGGTGAGTGCATTGGAGAGAGCTTCTTGAAGTCTGGTGCGATAGCGAGAATGAAAACTATCTCCTGGGAATATGCGGTCAAGTTGTAGCGTTGCCCGTCTGTTGGGGGCAAACAGTGCTTCACGTTGTGCGGCAAGCGTCTGGCGCAGTTCAGTTGGAGATATGGTCTGTTGGCGAATCTCGTGCTTAGCTTGTTGAAAGAGCAGCACGTAATGATCATCGCCCGCCAGGACGGTAAGCCGCGGCGCAAAGGTTGTGCTGATGTCTTGCCAGAATTCAAGAGGGTGATTGGTATGCGGGTCTATTGTTCCTGTGAGAACGGCAAGGTTGTCCCAGCGTGGATGGGTTGCATCCAACGTCCAGACAGCGGGGATGTGGAACGGGCTACCACTGTCATGGAGCGCGGGAAAACGGATGTCGCGGTAGGGGTCTGCGGCGAAGGCGATTTGTGCTTCTTCTATGAGTTGTCTGGTTGCTTGCATTCCAGTCATACAACAATCCTGTTGGTTGGTTTACCTTTTTTCAGGTATTTCTTATTGGTAGTATAGCATACTCAGACGATGATTTCAATCTCCTGTCACGTCAGCGGTGACGAGGATGAACGGCAGATGCACGAGGCGTGACCAATTGCCCTGCTTTTCCATCCGTGCGTCGTATTGCTCGATGCGTCGCAGCAAGAAGTGTTCGCGTCTGGTCAATGGCAGGCCACGCAGCAGTTCAAACCGTTCCTGTGCGGGTGGCAGCAATTGGGGCAGCATATCTACCCGCACGTGCAACCCCTGCGCTTCCAGCAACCCTGGTAGCAGGCGACCAATAAAAGGATTGGCACCAGCCCGATGCAGAGCGGTTATCCATATGTCGCGTGTAGCGATAGCCGGCGGGTGCTCGATCATACCACCGTAATCCGGTTCAAATGCCAGCAGCACACCACCGGCCCGCAGCACGCGTCTGATTTCGCGGATAGCCTCGTGCAGTGCAGCAACCCACATCAGCACAAACTGACAGAACACCATATCGAAGGCTCCATCGGCAAAAGGCAACCTGGCACCTTCAGCACAGACCGCGCCGATAGAACCATCTGCCTGGTCGCTTGCTTGCAAGAGTGGATGCTGCTGCATATCCAGAGCCACCACCTGCCCGCTACTACGCCGTGCCAGTTCCGCACTCACCTTGCCATAGCCGGCTCCCAGGTCGAGCACGTTGCAACGATGGGCGATGCCGATACGCCGCAGCAGGCGGTTGCGCATAGGCGCAAGCCACTCGGCCTGCTGTTGCAGCAGCGCAGCAGATGGCAGACAGGCTTTTTGTTTGCTCACCGTCCGCCGCCAGCGCAGGCACAGGCGCAGGCACAGCCGGCACAGGCGCAGGCACAGCCCCCCCCTCCACCGCTGCTTCTACTGCTGGGTGGTGGTTTGGGCGCAGTGCCCAGCGATGCAGGCGAAATGGTATCCGCCACCTGACCGGTCGTGTTTTCAAACCAGCCAGCAAATGACGCACTGACGTCGCCAAAACTTACCCCACCACCGCCAGAGTCGCCGCCACCGCCAGAGTCGCCGCCACCACCAGCAGAGCTACTACTCCCCACACCTCCACCACTGCCGCCTCCTATCATAACCGGTGTGGGGCGTGTCCAGACCGGACGGTAGCGATAGCTGGGGCGTGTATCAAAGGTGGTATCATAATCCTTGTTTATAAGAATCCATTCCAGATTGCGGTCTACATTGCGTTCAAACTCTGGAATATCGCCCATCTCTTTCGCCTGCTCCATCGCCTTCTTGATAATGCGGCGATAGTAGTCCTGGGTATCGCTCAGATCAAAGCCCTCAACCCGTTTGGCAGCGTGTTTGACCAACTTTTTCATCGGTTCTTTGAAGTTTATCTTATGGACGGGCTTGCCTGGATTTTTCTCAATCTCCTCAAGAAAATCATGCTCATAGGTATGCATAACCGCCCCAATTTGCTGGGCTGCTTTGAGCCGCTCGTTTTTGTTCTTATCCTTGAAGGCATCATCTACTTCCACCACGAGCGGTTCAGTCTGTGTCTGTCGCAGAATATTTTTCTTGAGCATCCCGAAGAGCGCCAGCATCAACACTTTTTTGGGCGGGGTTTCCAGGATGACACCTGCTTCGGCAGCCGTCAGACCGCGCTTGATGCCGCCACCTTCAATCTGTGCTATAGCGGGCAGGTACTTGTCCTTGCGCTTGTGGTCCTCAATAACGCCCAGAACAATCGAACCAATGAAGATGACGAAGAAAATGCCACCCGGATTGGTACATAAGAAGATGATGCCCGCTACTACCATGCCTATGATCACACATCCTCTGGCACCGGCTATTTTATACAACACAAAGCCGCCACCGAGCAGAACAATGGCTGCCAGGATTGCCAATACTTGCGGGTTGTCTTCCAGCCACATAAAGAAGAGGTCAACCGTACTCATCTCAACGACGCGGTCCATGCTACGTTTGGGAAAGGAAAGCCCCACTTCATGGGCAGAAGTGGCACGTGTGTCTGACCATTGCCACGCGACCACCACACGGTCATCAATCATTTGCTTCTCGGTGAAGGGCTTGCGCTCGTCCTGATACAGCACTTCTTCTGGCTGCACTCCTGGTGGCGTTGCAACGGTCAGGCGGATTGTGCTGCTACCGGTCACCAGGTTATCATCGAACCAGGTCGGGGTTATCTGCATTGAGGCATAATCCTCCCTGGTTGTGTCCTGATAGACCATGTCGGGCATGGTAAATTCAAAGTGGAGCGTGCCGCTCTGGCCGGACGCAATGGCATGCTCATCGAGATGGATTTCAACGCCGACATCAATGTATTCTGAGGTACGTATGGTATTCAGCGGTTGTCCATCAATCGAAGCTTGCATGTTGTCAAAGCTATACTTGCTAGTAGGGGTTCCGATATCTACAATGTCTATCGGGTGGCCCCCGGGATTGTTCTGGAAGGTGATATCGTAGACGATACGGACCGAGGCATCCTTCTGGATGGTGACATCCATGAGCATCTCTGGCACCGAGAACGAGTAATCTTGCGCATAGACGGCTGGCGCACTGCTGGTAAGCAAGCCAGCCATTGAGATGAACAGCAAGAGCACAAGTAGCGGTATCCGTGCCCTGTTCTGTAAGATTCTGGGTAAGGTTCTCATGATTTTTTCGCTCCTTATGCTGTTTCTGGGATGGCGTCTTCTTCGGCTTGCTCAACGCTTTCGCGGAAGTTACGAAATGCCTCATGGCCCCAGATATGTTCCCAGGAATCAGCGAGAATGTTGCCAGCACTGCGATAGGGACCACGCGCCGGTATGACCGAGCCGTTTGCCTCCACACGCACCGCTACATCACCAGAGCAACGGGGTCCCTCGCGCACCTGGCTGGCAAGCGACGTGCCGGGGTCATACTCAACGGCGGGTTGTAACGTGCATGCCATGTTCATATCGTCTGCCAGTTCCGCAATCAATGCCTCAATCGGGCGCATGCCTCTGGATGGCAATGCACCCGCCTGTTGGCCTTCTGGCACTGCGCCGACAGGCGGCACATCAAACGGAACATAAATCGCAAAGAACGAAACATTCTCAACATGCAACGCTTGCAACGCGTGCATGGTTTCGTGGATGGAATCAAACGTGCGCTCGACCAGTGCCACTTCCGCCACCGGGCATACCTCATTCTTATGCACCTCTTTGATAACCTGCTCGGCCGCGGCGTGGTCACCTTCGCCGCAGAGCGCATCGTGCGTTTCTGCTTGCACAGAGGTATAGAGCACGG
>CAYFVX010000449.1:0-4498 GCA_964346425.1 uncultured Chloroflexaceae bacterium
ATGGCACACAATTTGATGCAGTAATGAACTACGCATTCCGCGACCTCTCTGTTGATTTTTTTGCCACGGAAACAATAACTGCCGAGGAATTTGCCGAAGGGATTGGTGCGTTGCTCGAACGTTATCCGTTGGAAGCGACGTTGAGCCAGCTCAACCTGTTTGGCAGCCACGATACAAACCGCTTCCTCACCGAAGCAGAGGGGGATGTTTCGCGTTGGTATGCTGCGATTGTGTTTCAAATGACCTATCCAGGCGCACCGTGTATTTACTATGGCGATGAAGTCGGGCTGGAAGGCGAGAAAGACCCGGGCTGTCGCGGCAGTTTTCCCTGGGAAAAAGAAGTCTGGAACTGGTCCCTGCGTGATTGGACGCAACGCTGCATAGCGGTACGCCATGCGTATGCCGCATTGCGCACCGGTGCGTATCAAACGTTATTGGCAACGCCAGAATTGTGCAGCTATGCGTTTGCCCGCTGGAATGAGCAGGAGCGTTTTGTAGTAGCGGTGAATCCGAGCGATGCACCGGAAGTCCTTGATGTGCCGTTGCACCAGGTACCCTATCCTGCTAACGCACGGGCATACGATGTATTGGGCGAGGTGGAATATCAGGTGGGTGATGGGGTGCTCAAACAGGTACAAGTACCCGCTCGCAATGGTGCTATCGTGCATATTCAAGGATAGCATCACCCAATGGGATTCACTCATAGGGGGTAGGGGAACGAGGTTCCCTATGCGCATGAAGCTCACGCATATTTCCCATTGGGGCGCAGCCCCAAACCCCCAATCCCCCGCTTTGCAAAGCGGTAAACCGCTTAACTTCATGCGCATGGGGTAGGGGAACGAGGTTCCCGCACTACCCAATGATGGTGGGGTTTGTGGGGTTTGTGGCAAAGTCGCAAAACCTACAAACCCCACTCCAATGTCCTGGCACGCAGTTGCGTGCGTTTGTTTTCCGTTTGTAAGCAGAATGTGCAGCGGGGTGTCCCCCCGCTGAGGGGGCATTCCCTCGATCGGATGGTGTGTTTTTATGTTACAGAAAAAAGTGCCGTTGTTCTCTTTGCTATTGCTGTGTTGTGGATTATTACTTTCGGCCTGTGGGCCTGGACTTTCGTTTGGCAGTGTTCGTAACCTCAAGCCCGTTGCCCTCTTTGGGCATGGAATGGTTGAAGACCTCGCCTGGTCAGAAGAAAACAATCTCCTGGCTGCCGCCACCACCGTCGGCGTCTGGCTCTACAACCCGGACGCGCTCGATGATCCGCCCCGTTTATTTCAGGATAGCGATGTTGATGGCTGGGTCAAAAGTGTCGCCTTTAGTCCGGATGGTTCGCTGATTGCCTATGGCGATAGCAATGGCATGGTACGGATGTATGATATGGCTTCCGGTGAGGAGCACGCAGTGCTTGCGGGCCACACCGGCTGGGTCAATAGTCTCGCATTTAGTCCAGATGGCCGCTTGCTGGTGTCGGCTTCTGATTATATTTATGACTTATCCGTGCGCGTCTGGGAAGTTGAGACCGGTACACAGCAGGCGGTGATGGAGCATTATATCTGGCCGGTGCAGAGTGTTGCGTTTAGTCCGAGGGGTGAAGTGATAGCATTTGGCACTGCGCAGGGAACAATCCATCTTTGGCAATTTGCCGCGCAGCAGGAGCCAGTGGTGCTTGAGAATGGCGGGGGCGAGGTTTTGAGCCTGGACTATAGCCCGGATGGAAGGATGCTGGCGGCTGGCGATAGTGCGGGGGATGTCTGGTTGTGGGATGTGCAGCGTGGCGAATCGCAACGTTTCCAGGCGCATGCGATGGCGGTTGAGCAGGTCGTGTTCAATCCGGCGGGAACATTGCTGGCATCGGCTGGTGGCGATGGAAGTATTCAGCTCTGGGATGTCGCGCAGGCGACGTCGGCCAGCGTGCTGGCGCAGGTGTCGGATCAGGCAGTTACCAGTGTGTGCTTTAGCCCGGATGGAAGCCGTCTGATTGCAGGAAGTGAGGATGGTTCACTGCTCTCCTGGGATATTGCGTCGGGCGAGCGGCGTATCCAACTGGCGAGTGGTATGACCTATAGTCTTGCATTCAGTCCAGATGCTTCACAGTTGGTAGGTGGCGGAAAGGATGGTATATACCTCTGGGATACCGAAAGCTATACCCGAACAGCTATCTGGCAGGGGCATACAGGCAAAGTATTGAGTGTGGCCTATGCATCAGATGGATCGTTTGTGGCTTCGGGTGGCGAGGATACTACGGTGCGGTTGTGGGATGCAGCAAATGGGACAGAACAGGCGGTGTTGCAGGGGCATAGTGCGCCGGTTCAACAGGTAGCTATCAGCCCAGATGGGCAATGGCTGGCTTCTGGGAGCGCAGATACCACGGTGCGCTTGTGGGATGCCGCAAATCGCACAGAACAGGCGGTGTTGCAGGGACATGCCCAGGCCGTCACAAGTGTGGCGTTTAGTCCAGATGGACGCTTGCTGGTTTCTGCAAGTAGCGATGGGAGTGGCAATGGGAGTGTACGGTTGTGGGATGTTGCTTCAGGTGCAGAACAGGAAGTGCTGACCGGCTATCAGGTGGCGGCGTTTGGTCCCAGGGGGCGTTTATTGGCTGTAGCACAGGAAGATAATACCATCCGCTTGCTGCGGGTTGATAATGGAGAGTTGTGGTCGCTATTGCAGGGACACAAGGGAGAGGTAGTCAGCCTGGCCTTTGCGCGTGGGGGGGCTGCGGCCCTGGTTTCGGGGAGTAGTCAAGAGACAGAGATTTCTCTCTGGAAGACAGTAGCAGATGCCGCATTACCGGATACCAAGCTGGTCACCACCTTGCCCGGTCATACAGGAGCGGTCTGGAGCCTGGCATTTAGCCTTGATGGGTCTTTGATGGCCTCTGCCAGCTATGATGGCAGTGTTCGTCTGTGGAAAAGGTAGGGTTCGAGGTTCAGGGTTCAGGGTTCAGGGTCTCAACAGGTGTCACCTGTTTGGTGTGCTGCTTGCGCACGGCAAAAAATGTACGTAGCCGCGTGCCACAGCTTTGCCGTGGGGTTTGTTGTTTTTCGACGAAGTCGAAAAAACAACAAACCCCACCAGAATGGGGAGTGTGCGGGAACCATGTTCCCGCACACTCCCCATTCTGGTGCCCCTCATCACTCATCACTCATCACTGGTATAAGCCCCTCTTTCTATGCCATGTGGGTACCCATATGACCAAAAGGTTCCTCTTGGATCTGAATTGTAACTTTTTTTGTTATAATTATCACATATCTACTCTATAACGGGAAGTTATGAAAGAACAGGGAAACGGTACACATGTTCGCTTTTCCTGTCTAATGGCAAAGAAAGAGGGTACGAATGGAGTTACGACATCTTCGTTACTTTGAGGCAGTAGCTCGCCATTCTCATGTTACTCGTGCTGCAGAAGAGTTGCATATTGCCCAACCAGCATTGAGCAAGCAGGTGAGCCAGTTGGAGCAAGAATTAGGTGTTGCGCTGTTTGACCGTATCGGGCGCAATGTCCGGCTTACCGAAGCAGGCGAGTCTCTGTTGCCGCATGTGCGAGCCGTCTTATCTCAAATCGAAGCTGCACGTGCCGAGATGGCGGAACGTGTAGGGTTACGACGTGGACGCACCCGTATAGGCGCCCCCCCCAGTGTCGGAACACAACTCCTCCCACGCGCTCTGGCGTCCTTTCACAAACGATATCCTGGGATTGAACTGCGTTTGCATGAAGCAGGGGTGCAGTCGTTGCTTGAACTGTTGGAAACAGGAATGGCGGATATGGCGATTACTACCTTACCAGTGGATGATACATCTCTGACCGTGGTGCCGCTATTTAGTGAAGAAGTGGTGGTTGCCGTAGCACGTGAGCATCCGCTTGCGCAGCGTTCCACGGTAGCGTTGCAAGATTTGCGCGATGAGCCGTGGGTTTTGCTCCCAGAAAATTATGAACTACGTGAGACTACACTCGAAGCTTGCGAAAAAGCCGGGTTTACGCCCCAGGTGGTCCTGGATGGAGGCGAAATAGATACCTTGATACGCCTGGTTGCATCGGGATTGGGCATTACCTTGATTCCTGGCCTGGCAGTGTATGGGCACAGCGAAATTGCCTTATTGTCGGTGACAGACCAGGAAATCACCCGGTCGCTTGGTCTGGTCTGGCGTGGCGATCGGATTGCATCACCGGCGGCTCGTGCGCTTCGTGAGTTCCTGGTCGAACATCTGTGTGAGGATTGCCCGGTCATTCTCCGCGGCAAGGAAATACGCACAAATGGTAATCACAATGGCAATGGCAATGGGAACACAAATGGAAAAAGTGTTCCTGCAAAAGGTTCCGTCAAACGAGTCGCATAGTGCAGCGTTGCGTTTATATGTACCGAATCTGGTGTGCTACCCACGCCTGTCCCCTCCCCCCACCAGGTCCCTGTTGGTCAAGGCGGTCTGGGTGATAAGGCAGGGGTTGGCACCATAGGCGCGAACGTAACGGGCATTCCACCGCGCTTTCACCCTCTCCCCAACC
>CAYFVX010000450.1:0-4492 GCA_964346425.1 uncultured Chloroflexaceae bacterium
GCAAAGATGTGGCACGCAACGGCATGCATTTTTTTGCCGTGTGCAAGCAGCACACAATACAGGTGAAACCTGTTGAGACCCTGAACCCTGAGATATGGTATCATGCGCATGGTACATTTTTTCCTATGGAGACAACGGGGAGTGAAAGTTATGACAAGTGTAGCACAGAACACCCATCAGGGCTTTTCCATCAAGCCTCTTCATCTGGCAGGTATTGGTATTATCCTGATAACCATGGTGTATGGTGTATTTGGCTTTAAAGAATCGTTCCGTTCCTACACAACCAGTATTGTAGAAGCCAGGGAAAGCGGGCGCAGTGTGCAACTGGCTGGCTTTCTGGGGAGCACCGGCGAGTATGACGCCGAAGGAAACTGGACCTTTCTGATGCAAGATAACGAGGGCGAGGAAGTGAAAGTGGTCTATGAAGATATTCGCCCCTCAAATTTCGAGCATGCTACCAGTATTGTGGCGATTGGTCACTATGATATGCATTCCGCTGCGTTTCTGGCAGATGATTTGCTGGTCAAATGTCCATCGAAATACCAGGAAGAGGCTCAATAACAAGCCCATACGAGTGGCTTTTCTGGGAGCATAGTATTGTTTTCTCGCTGTCCTCTTCTCTACATCTCTGCGTTTTTTTCATTATTCATCCGAATGTGGTATCAGACCACACGACATGATCAACGAAATGTCTGATCAATAGGGGAAGAGCCTATGTTTTATCTGGTAGGAACTATTCTGCTCGTAGCTGGTATTGCCCTTTCAGTGCTGGGGGCTATTGGCTACATTATGACCATACGCGGCAACCGTGCCAGTCTCTCCTATGGACGGGCGGGAGTGTATGGCTCGCTCTTTGTGCTCAGTGCTATGTGGTTGCTGCTGCTGGCCCTCTTTATGACGCGCCGCTTCGATATTGAGTATGTCTATATGTATAGCTCCACCGACCTCAATACGTTTTTCACGATAGCGGCTACCTGGGGGGGGCAGCCGGGCAGTTTTGCCATCTGGGTGCTGTTCAATGCGATTGTTGCCGCCATGCTGGTGCGCAAAACGCGCCATTTTGAGCCATATGTGCTCACGGTGTTGATGGTGATTCAGGCAAGTACTGTGGCCCTGATGCTGATTAGCAATCCGTTTGCGCCATTGCTTGACCCGAACACCGGCATGCCACCTGCCAGTCCACCCGCGGATGGGCAGGGGCTTAATCCGTTGCTGCACAACTTCTGGATGATCTTACATCCGCCGGTGTTGTTTGTCGGCTATGCACTGGCGGCCGTGCCGTTTGCCTTTGCGCTGGCTGGCCTGCTGCGCCACGACTACGATGGCTGGGTGACACACGCGATGCCCTGGGCGATTGCTGCCTGGGCTTTCCTGGGCCTTGCGCTGCTGCTCGGCGCATACTGGGCGTATGAAACGCTGGGCTGGGGGGGCTATTGGGGCTGGGATCCGGTCGAAAACTCCTCGCTGGTGCCCTGGTTGCTGCTGTCTGCCTTGCTGCACAGTATGCTGGTGCAGCGCACCCACGGTAGTCTGCGCCGCACCAACATATTCCTGGCAATTATCACGTTTTGCTCGGTGATGTACGCCACCTACCTGACACGGAGCGGGGTGTTGTCGAATTTCTCGGTTCACTCGTTTGTCACCGAGGGGTTGGGGGGCGTGATGGCGGGTCTGCAGATACTCATTCTCATCATCAGTCTGTCGCTGCTCATTATGCGCTGGAATGATATTCCCTCGCGCCCGCTCAAGGGTAATCTGCTCTCACGTGATAGCCTGATGGTGCTGTCGGTTGTAACGCTGGGGGTGATGTCCTTTGTGATTATCTTCGGCACTTCGATGCCGGTGATTTCGTATATCCCAGGTGTTGGTCATACACTGCAAGAGGTCTTTGGATCTGTCTTCCAGATAGATGATGGCACCGCCCTGGGAGGGGAACCACTCACCGATGGTCGCTTCAGTTTAACCCCCGATTTCTTCAACCGCACGACTCCACCGCTTGGTATTATCATGCTGATACTGCTGATCATCGGCCCGCTTTCAAGCTGGCGTAGTATAGACACGCAGCGTGTACTGCTGCGCGGGTTGCGCATTCCGTTTGCGGTGACGGTTGTCGGCACGATCATTGCCATTTTGCTGGGCGTGAATGATATTAAAGGAATCGTGTTCATCGCGCTGAGCATTTTTGCGGCTGGCACGAATGTCTTGATGATGATACGCCATATGCGCATAAGCTGGCTCCGCACGGGAGGTCAGATGGCACATCTGGGGCTTTGTGTGATGATTATTGGCATTGTCGGCTCCAGCATGTATGCCAGCCCGGACGAGCGCGTGGTGATGAGTACTGGTGAGACGGTCAATATTTACGGCTTTGATATAACCTTCAACGGTTGGGAACAAACCAAAGATAGCGAAGGCAACCCGGACGGCAAGGGCGTGCTGGATATGACCGTGCAACGGGGCAATGAGCAGTTCAGTGCGCGACCACAGCTCTATTTCGCCGAGAGTATGGGGTCTACGATGCAGACGCCGTCTATCCGTACCTATCCGTTGCGCGATTTGTATATCGCCCCGGCTGAGTATATCAGCGAGGACAATCCGAACAAGCCGGTCTTGCAGGTCGGGCAGATGCGGAGCATTGGTCCCTATCAGATAACGTTTGATGGCTTTGAAGTAGATGAGCATGCGTTTCAAGAAACCGGTGTGGCGGAAGTCGGTGGACGTCTGATGGTGGCGTATGAGGGCGAATCTTACGAGGTAATACCCCGCATAAACCTCACATCTTCTGAGGAGGGTGCAGAAAACGTGGATGATGAAAACCCGCTTTCCTCCTTCCAGAAGATACCCGATACACTACCGGGCGGCGAACAGGTATTGATGACGATGTTTGACCCATCGCGGCGCATGGTGTTGCTGGAAATTCAGGGGTTGGATTTGCCCGTCACCCCTGCACGGGCGGTGATTACCGTCAGCACCAAGCCGGCGGTTCTGCTGGTGTGGATTGGTGCGATGATTGGTATTTTTGGCGGAACGATTGCCCTGTTCCGGCGATATTTTGAAGGTACATCGCTGTTGCAAGGTGAGCCGGTGCGGCTGCCCAGGGGATTGCAAGGAGTACAGAAGTAAGAAAGGGAGTTGTCCTGAAGACTTATGCAAGACTATTACGAAATTCTCCAGGTCCATCCAAAAGCCGATGCAGAAACTATCCAGTCGGCCTATGAGCGGTTGCGCCCGCGCTATGACCCCGATAAGCTGGAGGGGGCCGCAGAGGAACTGGTCGAAACAGCGCGGCAGAAACGCGCAGATATTGACCATGCCTATGCGGTATTGAGCGATGAGCAACGCCGTGCCAGCTATGATGCGGAGCTTGCAAGCAATCGTGCATCATCTGCGGCTACCAGCACGAGCGCACCAGCGGGAACGGCGGGGGCAAGTGCGCAGTATCCTGGTGCCGAGTATCTCCTTGAAGAGGACTTGATAGATTACCGTCCGCTTCCACCTGCTGGCAAGGAAGAGCGTCCGCATGATTTCAACTCGCAACCCATGCTGTCTGTCGAAGAAGTTTTGCAGCAGCAAGAGCGGCAACGCCGTCGTCCATCGTTCTGGTCCAGTCCGGCCGTGGTAGCTGCCGTGCTGACGTTTATTGTTGGCTTTGGCAGTTTGATGTTGACCGGTGGTAGTTTTATGGCTTTGCACCCGTCGGTTGATCAGGAGGCTATGCAACAGATGGCCGGGCAGCAGGGGCAGGGCCAGAATGGACAGCAGCAGATGCCCGGTGCCGAGCAGTTGACGGCGCAGTTTGAGCAAGATATTGTGATGGCACGCCAGGCCGCCAATGCCGCTCCGGAAAACCCCAATGCGTGGATTACGCTTGGCAATACGTTGTATGATAGTGTCCAGATTGTGCGCGAACATATGCCGGAGAGCGAAGCCTATCAGGAAATGTTGCCACGCTGGGTTGAGGCAAGCGAAGCCTATTCAAGAGCACTGGCATTGCGGCCGGATAATGCGGTGGTGCGCTCTGATATGGCGGTCAGTCTGTGCAATTATGGGGCTGGCACCGGTGAGGAGCAGTATGTGGAGCAAGGTATCCAGCAGGCAAAGCAGGCATTTGAGCAGGGGAGCGAAGAGGGGCGGGTGCTGCTCAACCTGGGAACCTGTCTGGTGAGTATGCAGCCACCGCAGACTGAGGAGGCGATGAAACACTGGCGCAAGATACTGGTGTTGCCAGAGATTGAGCAGGGCGTGGTGGTGCAGGCGCAACGTATGCTGGCACGGTACGAGGAGTCGGAAGGGTAGTTTGTTTCTCTGGGGTATCAACGTTGCGGCGAAGCCGCAACGTTGATACCCCATTCCAATCAGGTCTTGCGCGAACAGTGTTCCCTGGTAATTCTCTTTGTTTAATCGTTGCCCTTGTCGCTGACAACCTGGCGGCGAAGCTCTTTGAGAGCACGCTCAAATACTGTAGGGAGTGTGGTGGCTGCGCCAGTTTCGT
>CAYFVX010000451.1:0-4485 GCA_964346425.1 uncultured Chloroflexaceae bacterium
GGGCTGCCTTGCGGCAACGGCGCGGCAAGACGGGCAATCTGGATGTGAAAAGCACCATCCGGACCAACATGCGCTTTGGGAGTGTGCCTATGATTATCCGCCATCGCCGCCGCCATCTCAAGCCCAAAATTACCGTGCTGTGTGACCTGAGCTACTCCATGCGACCAGTCGCCAGCTTTACGCTGCTGCTTATCTACGCGCTGCAAGACCAGGTAAGCCGCACCCGCTCCTTTGCCTATATCCATAATCTGGAAGACATCAGCAACGATTTTGCCGAAGCGCATGCAGAGCAGGCTCTGGAAACTATTCAAGACCGCATCCACCCGCCCGGCTCCTATGCGACCGATCTGGGCAATAGCCTCAAGACGTTTGTGCGCGATTATATGAGCTGTGTGGATAGCCGGACCACGGTGATTGTCCTCGGTGATGGGCGCAACAACTATCGCAACCCCAATCTTGCAGCGTTTGAGGAAATCAGCCGCCGTGCGCGGAAAGTTCTCTGGTTTAACCCTGAGCCGCAGCATATGTGGGGCGTGGAATATCCGGATACGCTGAATAGTGATATGCTGGAATATGCACGAATGTGTGACGCGGTGCATGAAGTCGGCAACCTGCGCCAGCTCATCACGGCGATAGATACGCTCTTTGTGCGGTGAATACCAGGTTCGTCTGGTTACGTATGAAACGCAGAGGCGCAGAGGCGCAGAGATACAGAGAGAAGAGCAACGTCATCAGTGGTTATCTGTGGTTATCTGTGGTAGAAGTCGTTATCCAAAAGGGAGAGAAATATGTCTCCGGCAATAACAGATGTACCCGGCGTGCAGGTGGGCCACGCCCACGATGCTGAAGCAATAACAGGCTGCACGGTTATCCTGCCGCCGGCCGGCGCAGTGGGTGGCGTGGATGTACGCGGCGGTGCTCCTAGCACGCGCGAAACCGACCTGCTGGACCCCGCAGCCTCGGTCAACGAAATCCATGCGATTGCGCTATGTGGTGGCAGTGCCTTTGGGCAGGCGGCGTCTATTGGTATCGTCAACTGGCTGTATGCGCACGATATCGGCTACAATATCAGCATTGCCCGTGTGCCGCTGGTTACCGCGGCGGTTATCCTCGATCTGTTCATTGGGCGGAGCGACCGTTGGCCGGATGAGGCAATGGGCTATGCCGCCTGTGAACACGCCGGTGAAACCGTTGCTGAAGGGTGCGTTGGTGTGGGGATGGGTGCTACCGTCGGCAAAATTCTGGGACCAAAACATGCCATGAAGAGTGGTGTGGGCACCTGGAGCGAAACACTGGCAGATGGTACAACTATTGGCGCACTGGTTGTCTGCAACGCGTTTGGGGATGTCTGGAATGAACAGGATGGCACTATCATGGCCGGCGTGCGCAATCAGGCGGAGCCGGGCCACTTTGCCAATGCCATGCACTTGCTGCGGCAGCCAGACGTGCATCGTCTGCTCAGCCGCAGGCAGGAACGCGAACATGTCTTCACCGGTACCAATACGACGCTGGCCGTTGTCGCTACTGATGCAACCTTATCAAAGGCAGACACGACAAAGCTGGCACGCATGGCGCAGGATGCATTGCCCCGTGCTATCCGTCCTATCCATACGCCGTTCGATGGCGACACGGTGTTTGCCTTTTCCACCCGGCAGCGGCCGGCTCTGCATATGTCCATCCTGGGTAGTGTCGCCGCCGATGTGCTGGTACGGGCTATCGAACGATCCGTCACGCAGGCGACCACGGTTGCGGGGATACCTGCGGCAAAGGAGAAGTTGTCTGGATAGAACTGTGCAGTTCCTTCATTTTTGATGAAAACGAGCAGGCAGTTGCGGTGGAGTCAATAGGCCGTGATGTCACCAACCAGCAACTCCTGGAGGAAGAACTTCGCTCCAGTCGTGCCCAGTTGCAGGCCATTTTTGATAATGCGGCGGTAGGCATTGTTATCAGTGACCGCGCGGGGAACTACCACTTTATCAACCGCCACGCCACAGAAACGATAGGTTATTCCCAACAGGAGATATACCAGTTGCAACTGTCGCAACTCGTTCATCCGGATGATCTCGAAGCCTTGTTTCTTGAGCGGCAGCAACTGTTTGATGGAACTATCAGTTCTTTTCGCTGTGAACGTCGCTATCTGCACAAAAATGGCAGCATCATCATCTGGGTGGATGTTGCTGCAACGCCCCTGTATAACCAGCAAGGCGAGATTGACACGCTGCTGGCTGTTCTGATGGACGTCACCGACCGCAAAACCATGGAAGAGGATATCCGCCAGATCAATGCTGAACTGGAACAGCGGGTTGCGCAACGGACCGCGGACATTCAGCAGGCCAGGCAAGAAGTGCAACGCAGCCGTGACCTGCTGCGCATCATTTTCGACACGATGGAAGATAGTCTGGTGTTGCTGGACCAGCATGGGACCGTGCTGGCTGCCAACCAGCCGGCTGCCAGATTACTGGAACGTCCGCTTGAATCCATCTTGCAGCAACCCTGGGAATCGTTGTGTCATCTGCCGCCCATTCCTGGCGAACAGGTATTGCAGAGTGAACAATCGCCTGCGCCTCATCGCATCTTTCCGTCCTTGTGGATACTGGATACCTTGCGCGGTGGCGGCCAGTATGAACGGTGCGAGCAATTTATCACGCGGGATGGCGTTGTCTGTATGCTGGATATTAAAGCATTGCCTGTTTTCCAACAAGGGGAGTCTGATGGCTGTCCAGCGGTGATTGAGCAAATGGTGTTGCATATGGCAGATATTACTGAGCGTATGCAACTGGAGAGTTTGCTGGTGGAGAACGAACGACTCGCGACCATCCAGCAACTTGCGCAGATTGTCGCGCATGAGGTCAATTCGCCATTGCAGGTTATCATGAATGCGCTTGAAATGATAGAAGGGGAAGACCAGCAGACTTCGACGGATTTTTTGCGGGCTGCATTGAATGAAATCGAGCGTATCGGGCGGATTGTTCACCAGTTGAAAGACATCCAGAAGTTGCCAGATACGACAAAAACGTCAGTTGACATCAACCAATTGATTGAACAGGTCTTGCTCTTGCTCAGTGGCAATCTGGCAAGCAACAATATTCGCGTAGAGTGTCTGTTGGCAAGCAACTTGCCACTGATTTGTGCAAAAGCAGGAGACTTGCATCAGGTGTTGTTGAATATTATCATGAATGCCAATGAAGCAATGGAAGCGAAAAATGGTGGGGTATTGCGGGTGCGGACGGCACCGAGTGGGGAATGCTTTTTTTCAGCAGAGACATTGAGTTTACATAATCAAAGATTTAACTCACGGATATCATCCCACCTGATAATAGAAATTGCTGATACGGGGATCGGCATTCCGCAATCGTTGCAGGAAGAGGTGTTTGCGATGGCATTTACCACGAAAGCCCGGGGTACGGGGGTTGGGTTATTTCTCAGCCGCAAGATCATTGCTCAACATGGCGGCGAGATACACCTCGTCTCACAACCAGGCAGTGGTACCACCGTGACGATCAGTCTCCCTTATGAAGGAACACTGGTATGACCGCCCATATCCTTATTGTAGAAGATGAAGATGCCCTGCGCTCCATTATTGTGCATGCCTTGCAGAAACATGGCTACCAGGTCAGTGAAGCTGCCAATGGGACAACTGCCATAGCCATGCTGCATCAATCTGCGCAACAGGCGCATGGTTATGATGTGCTGGTGGTGGACCTCATGCTTGGTGACAAAAGTGGGATTGAGGTGATGGAAGTTGCCTGTAGCTTGCCCAACAGCCCGACGGTCATTTTCCTGACGGGGCATGGTTCAATGGAGACAGCCATTGCCGCGCTGCGCACGAATGCGTTTGATTATTTGCTCAAGCCCTGCCGCATTACCAGAATACTCGAACGAGTACAGGCTGCGCTCGCCCACCGCGAAGAACAGAAACGCCAGCAGAGCGAGGCGGCCGCCTGGCGCAAAGTGTGTGCTGTGGTGGAAGATGTTCAGCCGGAAGTCAGGTCTGCCGAGCGGTCCGATGGAACAGAACATGCAGCAGGAGCGGGCGAGAATGACCCCAACCCTGATCAGCATACTATCACCATTGGCGCACTCCATATAGATACGCGACGGTTTGAAGTCTGGTTCGATGGACAAATCATCCATCTCACCCCCACCGAATACGCCATCCTTGTGTGTCTGGCAACCAGACCCGGCCAGATTGTTTCCTATGAAGCGATAGCCCATACGCTGCATGGCACAGACCTGCAACGCCAGGAATCGTATGAACTGGTGCGCCGCCATCTGCACAACCTGCGCAAAAAAATAGATACCCGTTATCTCGTGAGCGTGCGCGGCCAGGGGTATGTGTTGTCCGCCCCGGACTATCCACAAAGTGGGTAGACTCTGATGGTACATGCGGTTTTGGTGGTAGAGCCGTTGCATGCAACGGCTCTACCACCGGGGTGCGGCGGAAAGTTTTGCAAACACAGCGTTTGCCGCTTGCAAAGCAAAGGG
>CAYFVX010000452.1:0-4484 GCA_964346425.1 uncultured Chloroflexaceae bacterium
CTTCCACCGGGCAGCAGCCGGGCGGGTTTTGCCGCAAAAGAAACGGAGAGACGGGGAGATTCCGCGGTTAAAAACCGCGGCTACGATTCCCAACGGGGTTCTTGCCACCGAAAAAGTCTAAACATGTGAGCAGCAGAAGGATGGCTGATTCCTCAAGATATAGCTCCAGAAAACCTGCCTTCTGGAGCTATATCTTGCACCTTTTTTCTTTACTTCCCTTTCACAATATTCTACGATAAGAGCACTACTTTCAATGGACAGGAAAGGGAAGGGGCTTTTTTTCTCCTGTCTAATACCAGGTTCGGGTGAGGAATTGAGAAAACTGGTGCGATAGAGCGCATTGCAGAAGCTCATCACTCATCACTCATCACTGGTATAACGTCTACCAGTCCTACGGAGCATACTATCATGATGGCTGTGGAAAATGAACATGTGGAAGCAGAAAACGTCCGACTACGTCAGCGCATTGCAGAACTGGAGCATGTGGTTGATGACCTGACGACGCGGCTCACGCAGACCCAGCAACAATTGCAGACGGCCCTTTTGAGCAAAGGGATAAGCCAGGCACGTGAGGAGCGGTTTCGCGTGCTCATCGAAGAATCGGTAGATGCAATGCTCGTCTGTTGCGATGGTATCGTCTGTTTTGCCAATCCCGCCGCCGTTGCCCTCTTTGCGCGGCCTGCCAGAAGTCTGGTTGGCAGCGACCTGGGCATTCCGGTGGTGGCAGGCGAGAAAACCGAGATATCCATTGTCACGCCGCAGGGTGTCCATCTTGTCGTTGAAATGCGCGTCATAGATATCGTCTGGGAAGGTCAGACCGCCGCGCTCGCGGTGCTGCGCGACATCACCGAACGGAAAAAAACCGAAGAAGAACTCAAACAACGTGATGCTGAACGCACGGCGTTGCTGCGCCACGTTGCCCACCAGTTATCGCTTGAGCTTTCCCAGCGGGAACAAACCGAAAAGGCTATTCTCTGTCGAGACGCCATTTTTGAAGCGATAGAGTTTGCTTCGCACCGTTTTTTGAAGACGACCAGCTTTGAGCAGGAAATCCCGCTGGTGCTAGAATATTTTGGCAAAGCGATTTCCGTCAGTCGGCTTGCTCTTTTCATCGTACCAGGGCTATCCACCGCTTCCGCAGCCGCTCCTGCAACCCTCCCACAATTGGCTGGCGAGTGGATTTCTCCCGCCTCGCGTAGCCATCCGCCGTCCATTCCCTGGGAGCATTTTACCCACTGGTATCGGCAAATTCGCCTGGGACAGAGTATTTATGGCGATGTCCGCACGTTTCCGCCTTCCGAGCGTACCCCTTTGCAAGCCCTGGGTATTCAGTCGGTGGTGATCGTGCCCATCTTTGTGCAGCACAGGTGGTGGGGCTATCTTGAACTGGATGAGTGCAATGAGAAACGGGCATGGACGCTTACCGAGGTGGGTGCGCTGAAAGCGGCCGCTTCATTGATTGGTTCTGCCTATGATCATGCGCAGGTGCTCAAGGCATTGCAGGAGAGCGAGGAACGTTACCGCAGTATGTTTGAAAACGCGACCATTGGTGTCTTTCGCACGACCACGAGCGGTCGCTTTCTCAATGTCAACCCGACGCTGGCAACGATACTTGGCTATGACTCCCCACAGGAGTTGGTCGCCAGCATAACCAGTATTGCCGACCATCTCTATGTGGATCCTGGTTTTCGCCAGGTGGTGCTGGATATACTCTCCCAACAGAATGGTATCTTGCGCAGTGTCCAGAACCGCTACTATCGGCGCGATGGCAGCCAGATTGTTGCCAATCTCAATCTCTGGACGGTAAAGGATGAACAGGGCAATGTCCGCTATCTCGAAGGCTTTATTGAAGATATTACCGAACGGGTCGAAACCGAAGAAGCCTACCATGCCGTGGTAGACTACTCGCTGCAAGGGTTGGCTATCTTTCAGGAAGGCCGCCTCGTGTTTGCCAACCCGGTCATAGCAACCATCAGTGGCTACGAAGTTGCAGAGTTGCAGGCGATGTCGCCGCAAACATTGTGCAATCTGGTTCATCCCGATGACCGGGCCATGGTGTTTGAACGGCAAGAAAAACGGTTGGCTGGCAAGCAGGAACCCACTCGCTATGAATGTCGCATTATTCAACGCGATGGTGAAATACGTTGGACTGAGATTGCGGCAACCGTTATCCATTATCGGGGCCGTCCCGCTACGCAGGCTGCTTTTGTAGACATTACCGAGCGCAAACGGATGCAGCACGTGCTGGAAGAAACGGCGCAACAGGCCGAAGCGACGGCGAAGATGAAAACGGCTTTCCTGGCGACTATGAGCCATGAAATCCGCACACCGTTGAATGCCGTCATCGGGATGAGTGCGTTGTTGCGCAGCATTCCTCTGCCCGAAGAGCCACGCTATTATGCAGATATTATTCACCAGAGCGGGAATATGCTGCTCAAGCTGGTGAATGATATTCTCGATTTCTCGAAAATTGAGGCCGGGCGACTGGAAATCGAGCAGGTGCCGTTTGATCTGCGCAGTTGTGTCGAGGAGGTGCTCAAACTTTTTGCCTCAGAAGCGGCGCGGAAAAAGCTTGCGCTCACCTGCTTTTTTGCCAGCGATACCCCCGCAGATGTGCTCGGTGATGCCACGCGGGTGCGGCAGATTCTCATGAATCTGGTCAGCAATGCCATCAAGTTTACCGAAGCGGGTGAGGTTGTGGTGAGGGTGGAGCGGCTTGAAAGAACGACCGGAGACGATGGACTGGCGACCGGGGACAGGCAGCGGACACCTTCCGCAGCCGGGGGAATCCATACTGCCGCACGTTCTCCCCACAAAACCGTCACCTTTCATATAACCGTGCGCGATAGTGGCATAGGCATTCCTGCTGACCAGTTCACCCAGCTTTTTCAGGCATTTCATCAACTGGGGCCATCCAGTTCGCGCAAACATGGGGGGACTGGCCTGGGACTGACCATCAGCAAACAACTGGCCGATCTCATGGGCGGAACGATATGGGTAGACAGCGATGTGACACAGGGGTCTACCTTCCACGTCACCTTCCAGGCTAAACTCACCCCTCCCCAACCACGCCCATTCCTGCTGCGAGACCAGCCTGATTTGCTCAACAAACCTTTGCTTATTATCGAACCCCAAACTGCTAACCGCATGCTGCTCCGCCAGCAGGCAACCGAGTGGGGCATGCATCCCCACGAAGCACCAACCCTGGTTGAAGGGTTATGCATGCTACAGGCAAATACTCCCTGCGAAGTGGTCTTGCTAGACCTGGATAGTATCATGCAAGAAAAACTCGCCCTGGAGCTCGCGCAAAAGGTGCAGCAGCAATGCTCCGCACGTGAGGTTCCGCTGGTTTTACTCTCTTCGCCAGTCACCCACCGCGAGATGGCGGTACGATCCAGCTTTTCTTGTGCGGCCTGGTTGATGAAACCGATCAGCCTTGCGCCACTTCATCATGTCCTGGTGCATAGTGTTCGAGGTATCCCACTGCAGAAAGCGACAGCCCAGCAGGAAACAAACATGCTGAACGAGCAAGCCGGCAAATATTATCCGCTCCGTATTCTGCTGGCAGAAGACCATATCATCAACCAGCAGGTCGCACTGGCTCTCCTGGAAAAACTGGGCTATCATGCCGATAGAGCCACCAGCGGACTTGAAGTCTTGCAGATGGTGGAGCAGCAGACGTATGATATCATCCTGATGGATGTGCAGATGCCAGAGATGGATGGTATGGAGGCAACTCGCTATCTGCGGGATAGCCTGCCAGCCGATCAGCAGCCGTATGTTATTGCGCTGACGGGGCATGCAATGGAAGCAGACCGCGAACATTGTCTGCAAGCCGGGATGGATGATTACCTGGAAAAGCCGCTGCGGATTGAAGAGCTGGTGCAAAAGATGCAGAAGATACGCCCGCTGGCCGATATGCCCAGATTGCAAGGTGGGATCGGAGACGAGGGACCGGGCACCGGGGACAAGATACTCCCCCCTGCCGCAGTCATTGATACCTCTGCAAAGGGTAATAGGGAAGCAACCCATACGCCTTTGAGTTACTCCGCTGAGCAAGATGCGGTGCCACCAGCGGATGCACCTGTCAATGCTGCTCTCTATAAGCAGTTCTGCGCGACCGTTGGTGCAGAGGCGGCCACCCAACTGGTGGACATCTTTTTGCAAGACGTGCCGGTGAAAGTCCAGCATATTCGACAGGCACTCGCAACCAAAGATAGCGATGCGGTGCGGGTGCTGGCGCATACGCTCAAGTCGAGCAGTGCGCAGATGGGGGTCAGGCATGTTGCGGCACTGTGCAAGCAGTTGGAACATCTGGCACGCACGGCAAGCCTGGATGAAGCTGAGGAGCTTTTGCATGAGATAGATGAGGCATTCGTGCAGGCAAAAGTGGCCTTCGGAGAGTAGGGAGGGTCATCGGTTATCGGTCATCGGTCATCGGTCATCGGTCATCGGTCATCGGTCATCGGTCATCGGTCATCGGT
>CAYFVX010000453.1:0-4472 GCA_964346425.1 uncultured Chloroflexaceae bacterium
GAGGGTGGGGGTTGTCAAGCGTGCGGCTATGCTGCCATGGCTTTCGCAAAGTCTTATGTCGTATGACAGAAGACTTTGCGAAAGCCATGATACATCGTGTGCGGCGTCTGCCGCAGAGATTTCGTGTGGTTTTGGCGCGGCTTCGCCGCGCCAAAACCACACGAAAAAGGGTTGCGAGGGGCGTTGCCCCTCGCGCTCCCCACTTAACGTAAGACTTTGCGAAAGCCATGCTATGCTGCCCTGGCTGTTGCAAAGTTTTATGTTGTTCAACATAAAACTTTGCAACAGCCATAGAATGAATGCAAGCGGCGTACCGCCGCGGGCTTGAGTGGGTGTTGCGAGGGACATTGCCCCTCGCGCTTCCTACTTATCGTAAGGCTTTGCGAAAACCATGCATGTTACCCATGCACCCGTGTCATACACACAATATGTAAGGAATTGCCGCTTCTTTCATTTCAAATTATGCTTTGTTCGGCGTCGCTTGTGCTTGTTGAGTTCCTCTTTTTCGCCCTCGCACCCGATCAGAAACCTTGGACGCAATTCAAGGGTATTTACCTTACCTTCCAGGATTTCGCGCAAATACGTGCCACCACGCCTTTCTCATGCGGTGCAAGGCACGCATCCCTGCGAGTTTGTGGAACTTCAGCCCCACAAAACCGACACACCCCACTCCAATCAGGTTGGTGACGAAGCCGCCAGTAAGCAAACGGTCGCGTATTTGCGCGAAATTCTGGTACCTTACCATTGCGTTTGATATTTTTTAGCCTGCTGTCTCTTTTTGCTCAATGTGCGACCCTACCCATTGCTCCAGGTCACCCGTAAAGGGAATGGAACCATAGCGACCCTCAATGTAGTTCTTCTCAAAGGATGCATCATTGCGCACCTTCTTGCCATCCGTTCGATACTCGACCAGTGAATAGAGGTCCGAGGCTCCTTTGCTTGTCTTCTCTACAAACCATACCTGATCACGACGGAGACGTTGTGAACTGAGCAGGTTGGTGTTGTGTGTCGCAAAAACCAGTTGCGCATGGTGCGGGTTGGTTGTCGGCGAGTTGAACAGGCGCAGCAACTCAATGACAAGATTGGGATGTATGCGTGCATCGAATTCATCAATTACCAGTACCCGTCCCTTGTCCAGAGCATGGAGCACAGGTTCAGCAAAAGCAAAGAGCCGTTGGGTGCCATCAGATTCTTGTTCCAGGTCAAATGCCACCTGATCTTGTGCCTGTCCTTCAGCATCAAACCGTTGATGCTGCGTTTTGATGTTGATATGAAAAGGGCCATCGCCTTCACCACTATTTTTCAACGCCTCAACAAATGCCAACCATTTTTCGGCAATTTCAGGCGGAAAATTCGGTGCTTGTTCAGACGGACTCGCAGGAATTTTCTCCAGCGTAAACCCCGTAATACCCACGTCCAGACGCCGGATGAACTGCTCAATAGCATCACGATAGGAAGAATCTGCATGGCGCAGCACAGCAAAACCAAAATCCCTATCGTCTATGCCAGTGCTGATAATGAGTCTGCCAAACCATTTGAGCAGATTTGTTGCTATTTTCCCATTAAACTGGGCAACAACTGAGAGAAAGAGCGCATTCTCGCGAGTATGTTCCTCCAGCCCTTTGCCCTCACGGAAGTTGCGTGCTGATATATGGATACCATCCTGGTCACGCGTGAAGAGTGTGGACTCGCGTGAGGAACTGAGATAGAAGAGCCATTCGCCAACCACGCGCTGCCTGGTCACTTCAAAGCCATAGCGATACTGTGTCCCTTCAACGCGAAAGACTATTTCAAAGAACGAAGGCTGGTTGGCGGTTGTTGTACTCAGCAGGAAGGGGTCAACGTTGATGCGATCCAGTGTTTGCGTCTCTCGTGATGAAGTCAGGACGAAGGTTCGCATAAAGTTGAGAGCTTTAATAAGATTGCTCTTACCGCTGGCATTGGCACCATAAATTGCCGCACTGGTAAGCAGAGAAAGATCAGGCGCAACTTGAAAGCAGTTGTTCGTATCCAGTTCTGCCGGTTTAGAAGAGATATCGGCTGCAACCAGACTCAGTGTGACTGGATCGAGGAATGAACGGTAATTGCCAACGCTAAACTCAATCAGCATAGCGTGTTCCTTTGCACGAAAACACTTTTTGTGTGAATAGTTCACCTGTTTGTATTCTAAATGTATCCAGGTGTGGTGTCAAGCGTGGGTACGTGGATAATCTGAGGAACTGTTCAATTCATCCCCCCTTTGCGCTCTTTGCGGCTTTGCGTGAGGCGTTTCTCCCACTTCTGAACAGTTATGATGATGAGAAACAGCAAGAACCTCCATTGAAAAATCGTACCTCCTGGCGTTCCTGGCGTTTGCAGTGCGGAAATCTGCAAAGTTGGTGTGCTTTACGCATGCGGCACTTTCCCGCCGCGGCGCATCCAGCGTATCAGCGCATGGTCGCGCCAGAAGAGCACCCAGCGCACGGCGAAGTAGGTTGCGCGGTAGAGCTTGCTGCGCTGCACCGTGTCATAGTCTATCAGGATGATGCGTGGGTTTGGCTCATCCGTGAGCAGCAGGTTGCAGGAGCGTAGCAGATTGCGCTTGACCAGAAAGCTCCATACCCGCCACGGCAGCATGTATGGGGCGTTGAACTTTTTGCGCTCGGACGGGCTGCGCGTCGTGCGTCCATAGATGTCGGGCATACTGCCGGTGTCGCGGTAGAGATGGAGGGCCCGCCGGATAACATCTTGCAGCTCCAGGGCAATATGCTGCCGCTGCTGCATGCTCAACTGCGCATAGTCTATCTCATACAGCGGACGAGCATGTTTGAGTAGCGGCTGGATAGCCACCACATGCACCTCGCCCGCCGTATTGCGCGAGATAATATAGTGTGTCGGGATGCTATGGCGTGGCCCCAGACACTCGGCAAACTGCTCGGAAGCAACCCGCATCTCAAAGGCCGTTTGCAGGGCCTCTTGTGGACTATTCGTCCCGATTTGCTTGACCTTCACCGCATAGCGGCTATCGTCCGTGCGGTAGACTTCTGTCTCATTGCCGCCACCGATACGCACCATATCGTTATCTGCATCAAGGGGGGCAAACACGCTATCCTCGTAGGGCTGCATGCTTTCCCCTGGAATATCTGTTGTGGATTGCATGAAAAAACTCATAGGCTCACTGCTGCTTTTCTTTGCTGTGCTTCTCCCTGTTCATTTTCTACCACGCTGTTACCAGAATTGCAAGTATGCGCATCTGCACTTATCACACCTCACTCGTCACTGGTATTACGCCACCCGCTCCCGCCACACCAACCGCTCATACCCCACCGCAACCACGCTGAAACAGCGCAAGCGCAAGATATTGCCGTAGGTCGCGATGAGCGTATCACGGTGGCTCACCAGCTCGGTGTTGGCATCATCCAGCAACGTTTCCACTGCGGGCAACGCCGCAAGTTCCTCGCGCTTCATCTTGCGCACCTGCTCCCCACTCAGCCGCACTTCCGCCAGACTAATGTATTTGAACTCCATCAAGTAGTCTTGCAGCGTAAATTGGCGTTTCTGCGGCTTCACCAGCATCACCAGGTCGGCATACCGCCGCTGCAATGCTGGCTCCGAGTCCATAATATAGAAGAGATCACTATACAGTAACGTCAGGAAGACCATCTTGATCGTCAATTCATTGGCCCAGCGATAGTCCCGATTGTCCAGCACGGTGAAATACGTGCGCTCGATGAATGCACAGAGGGTTTCCATATCCGCATAGTTGTAGAACTCGGTCGCAATCTGCGTGGCATGCCTATCAGTACCAGGCGGCAGCATCAAGGAACGCATCTGTTCCACATACAAGCCGTGTATCGCCAGATTGGGAATGGGCAACCGCAACCTGCCTTCGGGCGTGTAACCACCGAGCGTCAAGACCCCCATGTAGTAGAGCAACGATTCAAAAAATGCCCCTTCCTGCTCGCCCGTGAGCATATCATGCACGCCAAACTGCTCAACCATCTCCGTAATCGCCAGCGGGCCGGCTTGTTCATTCATGATAGTCGTGATGACCTCCGTCCCATGCGGTTGGCCGATGACATAGGCGATCTTTTCGCCATCCGTGCGCAGGTTGTTATCGAGCATCTTCTCCGGGTAGCGGCATTGTTCTTGCAAATGGTCCAGGAAATAGTGAACCAGCGTGGGGTTATACAGGGGAGTTTGCTGGTCAACGGTAAAGCGATAGCCATTGTAATATCGCCGCATCATCACCAGAGCGTCCTGCACCTGCTGTTCAGAAAACCCACACACGCGCCCGACCTGCTCAAGCAACCCGGTGATTTCTGCTTCACTGAAGCCACACAGTTGGTTGAAGATGGGGCTAAAGGTGATGTTTCTGGCAATGTTAAAGCTGCTGGTCATATCGTGCAGCACAATGGGCGAGACGCCGGTCATGAACACCCGTTCCAACCCCTGTCCCTCCATGGCATACTTGACCACCTGGAAGAGGGTTT
>CAYFVX010000454.1:0-4462 GCA_964346425.1 uncultured Chloroflexaceae bacterium
ACACACCCCATCAGGGGAGGCGTTGAGGGATTGCTCCCTCTCAAGCTCCCCATGCACTTTGCGGCGTTTTTTTGCCTATCGGTGGATTCATGCGACCATGCAAAAAATCCACGTTGGCATTGTTCTGCCGAATACATCGTTTCGTCCATTTGCGCAAATGGACAAAGTCCAGTTTCGACAAAGTCGAAAAAACCACAAACCCCACTCCAAAGCTGTGGCACGCGGCGGCGTGCATTTTTTGCCGTGCGCAAGCAGCAAAAAAAACAGGTGAAACCTGTTGAGGGGGCATAGCTCCGAGCCAGAAGTCGTGGTGGTTTTTTGCAGTTCCGCCGAAAAAAACCACCACAAAGACCTACTTACTAATCAGCGGCAAATATACACCAGACGGCCCGCCAGAGGCGAGCTTCGCATACTCGCCCAGATAGCTCAGCTTTGCTGTCACTATATTGCCCGCAACCACATCATCAGCATCTGTGAGCGGTTGCCACTCTTCACCGTTTACCCAGCGGGCAGTGTATGGATCATTGGCATCACTCACCTGATACTCCAGCGTCATGGGACTATCGAACGAACCGTCATCAATAATCTTGCCACTTCCATCCGCATAGAAAAACTCCAGCCGGAATGTACCGAGTGCTACGATATTATCCTGCTCCTGCACAATAACCGGATCTTGATCAATATTGGCTTGCAACTCGCTCCGGTCGAGAGCCGTAAAACGCACAACCACATCCTCATCATACATATCGGCCGGCAGCAAAACCGTCCCAATCGTCTTATCTTGCACATCCAGAGCTGCCAGTCGCACGGTTGCCGTTCCCACTGCCGAAGGTTTCAACTCAACCGGCCCGACCGCTTCCCCCTGCATCTTGCGGATATCATAAATCCCTTTATCCGCCCGCGCCGCATCATCCGTTGTAAATTCGACCTGGATTGGCTCACTGGTTATCTGCTTTGCCCCTTCACCAAAGAGAGCCGTCAACTCCGCAGTACCAGCCACCCCGGCTTCAAGCACACCAGTCGCCTGTCCATTGGCATCCGCAAAACCACTATTGGTGGCAGTAAACTTGCCAAAATTAGTATCCACAATAACCCGCTGCAAATCGTCTGGTGGCTCCCACGGAATAGTCGCCGCTGCATCTGCCCAGAGTTGAGCCGTAACCGTCACCTGCGCTGTTTCATCGCCGACAATCACCACCTGATTTGAAAGAGCAGATAAAGTGATGCTTGCCGGTCCGCCAGATGAAACAGACAACTCAATCTTATTGGAAGGCAACGTCACATCCATCAACTCCAGCTCGGCAGCCAGTGTATACGAAGTTGGCGAATTCCCCGCCGTCAAACTCATCGGTACCGTGACAGACGTCTTGCCGGCCGACAACTCCTTTGCTATCGGGGCAAACACATCTTCCCCACTGGCATCCCGTGCAAAGAACTTCACCGTTGACGTCACCGCAATAAGCTGATAGCCGGATACCGTTGCAGTTGCCGAGATAATCCCCGGATCGCCAGCATAACTGGTAGTGCTCGGAGTGAGCGCAAGTTCAACGGAAGGAGTCACCACCGTGACATCAGCCACCTGCACCTTCTTACTATACGGAACGCCCCCATAGATACCGCCATCTTGCAAAAACATCGTGGGCGAATACACCCCACCCCCACCATACACATACTGACAGCCCACTGAACTGGTGCCACTGATGACCTTTGTCTTCGCATCCTTACCATCGCCTGGCTCCAGCACCAGCTCAGGTGGATGCCACGCATCCCACAACCCATCAGCCGGATTATCAGCAGTGATAGCCGGGTCAACCGTCGCAGTAATCAACAATGGCTGCCCGATAAAAACCTGCTTATTCGTCGGTGACGTATCCAGCGACAAATCTGGCTTCACCGAAATGGCCGTAACCGAATCAGAAAGCACATTTCCCTCAGTCAGCACCGGCTTCAGCGTAGTATTCTCGGTATACCACAGCGAAGCCTCGACCGTAATTTCACCGGTCCTGGTAAAGGTCAACGTGGCCGTATCGGAAGCAAACGCACTGATCGTACCAACCAGAAAAGTACCTCCAAGCTGATCATAAGCCAGCCACGGTTCTTCATCGCGCCCAATATAGCGCAAAGCAACCGCATGCAAATTGTTATTGCCAGAATCCAGCGCAACTTGCAACGAAAAATCACCAGTTGCCGCTCCCCTGTCAGGATTCCAGAAAATGTTGGAAGTCTGCTGTGTCATCGTTATGCCATAGTTGCCATCCGAACTCATAGCTGCATGCACGGTTGAAGCGTCAAAATCAGCCATCTCAGGTTGTATATTGCCCAGCACAAACAGAGCCAGCAACAACACCCCACTCGCTACCAATGCTGAAAAAAACGACCGGTAAACATCAGCCTTCATGCGAAAAAACTCCTTCTTTTTGCCTCAACTGCTGATTCCATTCAGGGAATAAAAATTACCGACAACTTATCCGCGTACTGAGCATCCTCCATATTATAGACTTTGCCATCATGCTCAACCTCAATGCTGACTTCAATCTCCGCTTCCGTATCTGGTACAGGAAACGTGAGCATCGCGACCCCATTCGCATCAGTCGTAGCATTGCCCAGCGTATCCTCAACCGGATCACGTCCGCCCATATAGTTATACACCCCGGAGACATTGGCACCTTGCACCGGTGCCCCATCAAGCACCATCCACACACAGACTTTCGCTTCATCCCCGCTCGCAAGCTCAGTGACCGTCAACCATGCTTCAGGTCCAGCCGGCGCACTGGCAGGCGCATTTGCAGCACAATCGCCAGAGGGGGGATTCACTTCTGCCGCAGTGGTCGGCGTTGGGGAATCCTCCGATGTTTCTTCTGTCGGTGTATTGGTTGCTTCTTCATTATTCTCAGGCGTGGGCGTCTCATCCTGTGGCGTGGGCGTCTCAGTTGGTATAGGCGTCTCAGTTGGCTCGTCTGTCGGCGTGTTTGCCGGTTTATCCGTTGGCGTATTGGTCGGCGTTTTTGTGGGTGCAGGCGTATCGCCGGGTTTTGGTGTATTGGTGTTCGTTGGTGTACTGGTCGGTTTTGACGCTGGAGTATTGGTTGCATTCCCGGTGGAACTGGCTGTCCCAGAAGTGGCCGTTGCAGTGGTCGTACTTTTGCCAGCAGTGGGCGTACTGGTTGCACCTGAATTGCTGCCAACCGTTGGGGTGCTGGTTGCACCTGCACTACTGCCAGGAGTAGGTGTGCTGGTGGGAGTTGCAGCAGAATTTATACTGGTTGCTGTCACATCCGTTTGTTCGTTGGTTCCTCCATCCACAGAAGCAACCTGCGTGTCCGACACTGGCAGAGTGGTTTGCGTTGCAGAAAGTGGCAACGTATCGGAAATGCTTTCAGACAGACGCATATCCCCCTCATCCGCAGAACCAGCCGCATTATCCGCAGAATCTCGACGTGCTGCGTCGGGACCAATGACCGAAGACTCACTCAGCGTTGGATAGACCGTGACACCGCCAGCAGGCTCTTCACTTGTCTGCAATGGTATCGCAACGTCTACCTGCCCATTGGCAGGCAGACGATCGATTATCGTCTCACCACCACCAACTATTTGATAATTCATGTCATATGCCAGGGCATATACCTGCACATCGGTCATATCCTGCGCAGAAACATTTTGCACAATACCAACCGCCGTCGAAAACGATTCATCCTGAAAGCCGACATTATTCATTTGCATGCGTGGCAGTAAGTTCGCAGAATCCACAGGCTCAAACGAACCGGGCGAAGGGACGATTTCCATACGAGCAACCTGAACCCCGGCACCAACGGACATCTCCCCCGTCTTGCCCAGAAACTGATCTGGCATATGCACCGGAATAGAAACGGTTTTGTTCGTAAGCTCAGTATTGGCACTATCATACAGCGTCAACTGGTAGGACATCTCGCGGGCTTGCTCATTTTCCTTGCTATTGTATACCACAAAGCCATAGAGCACCCGCGACAAATCAGAATCCTTTTGAATAAAATTCTGCTCGATAAGCTCGATACCTTCGACCTGGCGAAAAGCCTGTTCCTGTAACGTAAGCGAAGGTTCAGAAAGAACAGTTTCAGTTAACTGTGTCGTTTCGACAGAAACCTCATCCGTCACTACTCCTGACGAAGAGATTGCTGTCGTAGTCAATGCTTCTCCCTCATCCTGCTCCTCTGTTCGTTCCCCAGGAGTAATCTGACAACTACTCAGCAGAACTGACAGAAACAAAAGCATGACCACCAGACCGAAAAGAAACCCGAAAGACAAGCGCAGGGTTTGCTGTTGTGTCCTCATTACCAAAAGCCTTTCACTTAACAGATGAAAAGAAAGATACATATGAGTATTGTATCTATAAACGCACAGATTGGAAATCCTGGATGCCCCCCCCTCAGCGCTCACATGTGGAGACTTTTTCGCGGAAAAGAACCCCGTTGGGAATCGTAGCAGC
>CAYFVX010000455.1:0-960 GCA_964346425.1 uncultured Chloroflexaceae bacterium
CAAAGGCGCAAAGCCGCAAAGGTCCGGACAGGAGAGGGGGTTTCCCAACAGAGTCACAAGGGGGGAAGGGGGGCGTCCGAAGCCCCTCTCCCTGGATGGACTCTGATGGTAACGGGGGGATTGGTTATCAGGTAGGGGTTTGGCACCGCCAAACCCCTGCCTGGGGCAGGCGAGCCGCCTGCGCTCCCAGGATCGTACAGGTTTCCCATCAGAGTCCTGGGTGGGAAAGGGGTTTATGGTCTGACACGCGGCTCCGCGTGTTTCTTCGCTATTTGCAAATTCGGCTACTTTATTTCGTTGCCAAGCAAGCCAAAGAGCATGTCATGCGGTTCCGGATTCTCCGGGTGATGCTCGATACGCACTCGCTCGAAGTACTGCACTGTGTATTCCTGTCCATCTTCCAGCGTTTCCACCATCGGTTCACTCAAGGGATAGCCAAAGAGTGCCAGGTTGTCTTTTGGACTGAAACCGGGCATCCCATCAATTTCTAGCCCATAAGAACGCCAGGTTTCGAGAAAACTGCCACAGATGTTATGGCCGGTTTGCTCAAAATAGAGGCAGTTTTCTTGTGGCGCAGCCACGGGGAACTGCCACCAGTCGCGTCCCTGTATCACCAGCAGCTCGTAGCCCAGCCGACCTAGCAGCACATCATACGGTCGCGGGTTGTTGGGATGGAGTTCCATACGATTGCGCTCAAACCATTGTACCTGATAGGCTTCGCCTTCAATGATTTCTTCATATTGGGAGGAGGTGGGATAGCCAAAGACCATAAGTCCTCCCTGATTCTCCCAATATTCGCGGATACGCCCACCGATACAGTAGCCTGTTTCGGCGAAGCAGTGCTCGTCCATTGCTGGTTCCATTGCTGGTTCCATCGTTGGCTCCATCGTCGGCTCCATCGTTGGCTCCATCGTTGGCTCCATCGTTGGCTCCATTGTTGGTTCCATCGTCGGCTCCATC
>CAYFVX010000455.1:1060-4450 GCA_964346425.1 uncultured Chloroflexaceae bacterium
GTTGGCTCCATCGTTGGCTCCATCGTTGGCTCCATCGTTGGCTCCATCGTTGGCTCCATCGTTGGCTGCGGCGCATCACCAAGTCGTCCACGCACTTCGAGGTTGTATGTTCTGCTCTCTTCTACCAAGGGGAAATCCCAGGTTAAACGATTGCCTTCCAGCGTCGCTATTTCCTCTTCGGTGTAGCTGATGATCTCAGGCATTTCAACCGTCCAGGTTACCTTGAAACTTTCCAGCATCATCTCCGTGGCCGGGTCAAGTTCTTGCTCACCCATACCCTCAGCATACATGCTGGTGGTCAAGACAACGACATCACCTTCCCAACGCGCTTCAAAACGCTCAAACATGCCATCTTCACTGTCTGGCCCAATGAGCATATTGAGCTGGGCTACCATCGTGTCAAGGTCATTAAAGTCCACGGTCATTTTGACACCCTTGTACACCTCGGTTTCCCACGGCTCAATCTGTACACGCCAGCCTTCGACCGTCTCCTCGCTGCCTGGTTCAACATCCCCAAAAGGGTCTTCTTCCCCCATCATTTCGAGATATTCACGGGAAAGCCCGAGGGTTATGACATTCTTGCCGCTGCCATCCGTGTTGACCATCGTCTCTGTTTGATAGGCCATGCATCCGCTTATCAAGAGGATGAGCAGACCCAGAGAAACCACTTGAAAGAGTCGCTGCTTCAAAACCTTACTCCTTTCGAGCATTTACTGCATACGAAAACAAGAAGGAGGACAAGAAAGATGGACCTTTTCTGTTGCACATCCTAACCTTTCCTTTCCCTCTCCTACAACAAACAGGCCATGATCCTATTGTCGAACCTCACTGCCAATTAGACCGAAAAGTACATGGTACGGCGGGTCATTTTCGGGATGCAATTCGAGGCGTGCGCGTTCAAAATATTGCACCATATACTCATTCCCGTCGCTCAACGTTTCTGAAATGAGACCGCTTATGGGCAGACCAGCCAGAGCCAGCGATTCTTGCTGGCTAAATCCTGGTTGTCCATCTAATTCCAGGCCCTGTGAACGCCAGGCCGCCAGAATATCACCGCAGACATTGTGTCCAGTTTCAGCAAAGTACAGACATTCATCCTGCGGCTCGGTTGTGGAAAAATCTTGCCAGTCTCGTCCTTGCTGTTCAAGGGCCACTACGCCGAGTCGCCCAGGCAGCACATCATAGGGGCGGGAGTTTTCGGGGTGGAGTTCGAGCCGATTGCGTTCAAACCACTGCACCTGATAGGCGTCTCCTTCAATGATTTCTTCATACTGTGGAGTAATCGGCAGGCCAAACACTGACAACCCCCCATATTCTTCCCAATACTGACGCATGCGTCCAGTAATGCAGTATGGGACTTCGTCAAAACAGCGTTCCCCCGGCACCTCTGTTTGTTGTGGGACATCTTCATCTTGTGGCTCGGCAGTGACAACGGTCGGATTTTGTGATGGGGTTGCATCAAGCGAACCGGTTATTTCAATGCGGTACTCCCGCTCACGATAGAAGGAGAAATCCCAGGTCACACGGTTGCCTTCGCGAGTCGCGATAGTTTGCTCAGTAAATTGCTCGATAGTCGGGAGCTCGATGCTCCAGGTCAGTTGAAAATCTTGCATTATTTGCGGCGGCAATGAATCATGGTCGGAACCGCTATCACTCTGCTGCATAACGGCAAGAATGCTGATGGTTGAGCCTTCCTGTTGCACGTTGATGGGGTCAAATAAGGCGGAGTTGCCCTCTACTTTCGCTCCAAGCATTTGCTCAAGTTGCGCCTGGAGCATAGCGGCGTCACGAAACTGCATGGAGAGACTGATACCTTCGTAGGTATCATCTTGCCAGGGTTGTACCCGGGTCTGCCATGCTTCAGGGAAACCAGAGATCTCTTGTTTGAAGTCTGCGAAGGGGTCTTCGTCTTCAAACTGTTGCATAACCTCCTGCGTAAAGCCAAAAATAAAGGTGTTTGTGCCGCTCCCATCATTCTTAACAATCGTCATAGATTGCTGCGTCATACAACTGCTCAAGAACAACAGTCCAACACTCAACGCTATTACCCTCGTGAACCACCATCTGTGCCTGGACATCTTTGTTCCTTTCAAGAGGTCATACCAGGTTCGGGTGAACAGTTCAGAAAACTGGTACGATAAAGTGCCTTGCAGTCGCTTATCGCTTATCACTTATCACTTATCACTCATCACTCATCACTGGTATAATGGGGCGATATGTTCTCCCCCAGGCAATTATTTCCACTTAATCGTACATCCCACTGGTCTGGTTTCGACCATTGGCGGCGTCTCACCTTTGAGCACACTTTGGAGTGCATCACGAAGGTAATGTTGTTTTACCTCTTTTGATTCGCGAAAGTTGTCATCTATCGCCCCATGATATTGGAGTTTTCCTTGCTGGTCAAAGAGAAAAACTTCCGGGGTGCGTTCGGCACCATAAGCCCGAGCAACTTCCTGCGTTTCATCCCGCAAATAGATGAAGTTAAAGCCTTTGTTACGGGCACGTTCTTTCATTTTGGCGAAGCTATCATCCGGGTATTTTTTCTCGTCGTTGGCATTGATAGCAATAATCTGCACGCCTTTGTCATTATGGTCGGTTTGAATGTCTATAATGCGGTCTTCCCACGCCTGCACATAGGGGCAGTGGTTGCAACTGAATATCAGCACGATCGCGGGGTTATCGGCGTATTCGGAGAATGCGTGGTTCCTTCCGTCAATACCAGGTAAAGTAAACGGTATCGCGTTATCACCGGGCTTCAGTTTGGTCATGGTCATCCTCCAGACTTTTTGCAGCGCGTTTTGTCATTCTCCTGCATCACGGAGAGCTTTGCGTATCATGGTTGGTGAGGGAAGCGGAGATATACGACCATCCTCCAGTTGATAGGCTCGACATGTCAATGCGTAATTGGTTTCAGACGAAGGTGGAACTATGTCTTTACCATTGACTAGTATAGTTGGTGAGCCAATAAATTGCAAGTTTCGCGCCTGTTCTTCTGTTTGCACCTGTATGATGTCCAGCGAGGCCGGGATGTTTTCTTCGGCAATGATCTGCTGGATTTCTTGCAGGGCGATGTGATGCGAGGGGCAATCTTCCCAGTAGAGAAATGTTATGGAGAGAGTCATAGGGGTAGCCTTTCACAGGTGGACGATAGACGGTGGACGATAGACCGAGACAGACAACTGCCGCAGCCGTATGTTTCTATGCGCCACCGCGTCTCTTTTGAATGCTTCAAGCAAATCACTTATTTCTTTCATGCCAGGAGATTGTGCCAGTCTATGGTTTGCATGGTCGCTTGCAGCCGGTGGTTATCGTCCACGACGTGGAAGGTGAGGTTTTGGAAGACCTGTTCGGCGACGGTACGTACCGGTGCGAGCGGGACAACGGTATCCT
>CAYFVX010000456.1:0-4449 GCA_964346425.1 uncultured Chloroflexaceae bacterium
ACTTTTGAAAACTGGAAGAGTTTTCGCAAGGCGACGCTGTTTCCTGATCCGCTGACGGTGCTGATTGGTACGAATGCCAGCGGCAAGTCGAATGTGCTGGAGGGGCTGGCGTTTTTGAGCCGGGTGGTCAATGGGCAGACTTTTCAGCAGGCATTCCAGGGAGTATTGCAGCCAGCGGCAGAATAGAGCATACCTTGAAACAACGTTCAAGCATGAACCCTCCCCACCGCAAAAACCGAGACGGAGAACGTAGCTATGTCTTCTGATATTCCTACGGCTGAGGAACGACTGCGACGCTGGCGGCTTATTCTGGGTGGCGGTGAGGCGGATGGAATCGGGTGTGGGCTAGATGCGGGTGACCAGCGCATGGATGGCGCACTGCAGAAGCTCTACGATGCGCAGCGGGGGGCAGATCTGGGCAATTCTGCGCCGAATATTGCTCGCTGGCTGGGCGATATTCGCGCCTGTTTTCCTACGTCGGTGGTGCGGGTGATGCAGCAGGATGCGCTGGAGCGGCTCGATTTGCGCCAGATGCTCCTGGAGCCAGAGTTGTTGCAGGCGGTGACGCCGGACGTGCATCTGGTTGCCAATATTCTTTCGTTGAGCCAGGTTATGCCCGAGAAGACGCGCGATACGGCGCGTCAGGTGGTGCGCAGTGTGTTGGAGGAACTCAAGCGCAAGTTGGAAAATCCGATGCGGCAGGCGGTGGTGGGAAGTCTCAATCGTTCTATCCGTAATCGGCGGCCACGGTACAATGAGATAGATTGGCACCGCACGATTCGTGCGAACCTCAAACATTATCAGCCAGAATACCAGACGATTATTCCTGAAGTGCGGATTGGTTTTGGGCGCAAACGCTCAGCTTTGCGCGATATTCTTCTGTGTATAGACCAGAGTGGTTCTATGGCGACTTCGGTGGTGTATGCCAGTATTTTTGCGGCGGTGCTCGCTTCGTTGCCAGCGGTGAAGACGCATCTGGTTACGTTTGATACCTCGGTAGTTGATCTGTCGGATGCGTTGCATGATCCGGTCGATCTGCTGTTTGGCATCCAGCTTGGCGGCGGAACGGATATCAACCAGGCGTTGCGTTATTGTCAGGGGCTTGTGCGACGGCCCGCGGAGACGGTGCTGGTGCTGGTTACTGATTTGTTTGAGGGTGGGAATGGTGAGGAGATGGTGAAGCGTGTCGCGACGATGGTCGCTTCAGGGGTGCAGTTTATCACGCTGCTGGCGTTGAATGATGATGGTGCGCCGTCTTTCCACCACCGCAATGCGGAGACGCTGGCTGGCCTGGATGTGCCTGCTTTTGCCTGCACTCCGCAGCTTTTCCCCGATTTGATGGCGGCCGCACTCAATCGCCGCGATATTGCGCAGTGGGCTGCATCGCACGGCATTGTTACGACGATGAAGGGTGATACTCTCCCTGATTCCTTATAAACGCAGAGACGCAGAGACGCAAAGATGCAGAGAGGAGAAGAGCATCATCTGTATTCATCTGTGTTTCTCTGTGGTAGAAAGTCGTTATCCGAATCTGGTATGCATGCCCATAAAATCATCCATTTCCCCATTTCCTCATTTCTTTGCTGTTTGACTGCATCAAAACCGCTCTTTTGAACGTCATACCTACCATAACAATATAAAACAGCGACAGGTGACGAGTGGCAGGAACGTCACACGCTACATACACGCGGAACCACATGCATCTCAAGTTGTTCAGTTATTCTGCTTGATTATGTGTGTTCATGCTTGCGATAGCACACGGTATCCTCTCACCTCACTCGTCACGTCTCTATTGATTGATGGAGGCTCCCTATGGTTCAAAGAATACAGAGGATAATTGCACTGGCAGTGCTGATGGTGGTGCTGTGTGTCCCTGTTTCAGCGACGCATGCGCAGGGGAATAATCTCACGGTGCAGGTGACGCAGGTAGATACATCCAACTATCCTGAAGTGACGGTGTATGTTTCGGCTACGGATGCCAGCGGGCAAGCGGTGGGGCGTCTGACGCAGGATGATTTTTCGCTGACGGAAGATGGCACCGCCGTGGATGTTATTGGTTTTCAGGGTGGCGGTCAAAGCCAGATTTCCACGGCACTGGTGATAGATCATTCCGGCAGTATGGCCGAGTTGGATAAGATGGATGGTGCGCGTGAAGCAGCCGCTGCTTTTGTTGCGCAGATGTTGCCCGGTGATCAAACAGCACTGGTAGCATTTGCGAACAGCGCAGACGTTTTGCAGGATTTGACGGAGAGTTCCACGAAGCTGAATCGGGCTATGGAACGGTTGCTTCCAGTGGGGGATACTGCGCTGTACGATAGCATTATGCTGAGTGTAGATGTGCTCAAGGAAACGGGTGGGCGGCGGGTGTTGCTGCTGCTGACCGATGGAAAGGATAGCAGGCACGCACGCGGTACTTCTTCTGGGAGCCGCCATACGTTGGATGAAGCGATTGCCTATGCCAATACGCATGAACAGCCGATTTATGTGGTTGGGTTGGGCAAACGTGGAGATTATGGCAGGGCTGGGATTGATGAGCAGGTGCTGCGGCGTATTGCGGATGAAACGGGGGGGAGATATTTTTATGCGCCCGGTGCCGAGCAACTTGCCGCGCTGTATGATGAACTGGCCGGTGCGCTGCACGAGGAGTATGCACTGACCTATCGCAGTCCGCGTCCCTTCTATGATGGTACGCGGCGTGATATTCAGGTGCAGGTGGGGGCCCATGCTTCGACTTCGAGTGCGTATACGGAGCAGCATCTTATCAATGTCCATTCCAATTTCCTGGTGGGGGTTTTGTTGCTATTGCCGCTACTGGTTTTGCTGGTGCTCCCTTCGCTGCTGCAGGGCAAATGGCAGAGTGGGGGAGCAACTGGACAACAACCAGCCGGGTTTCATGTGCCGGTTGAAGATGAGGCAACACCACCTGCTGCCGATCCGACAACAGCGGCCGGGATGTCGCCAGACGTCAATGCGGCCGGTGGAAAAAGTACCACGTATAGCAGCACATCGGCAGCAAACTCGTCTTCCTCTTCGCCGGAGTCATCGGCAAGTACTTCTGACCAGAGCTGTTTTTGTATCTCTTGTGGTGAACCATTGCGACCCGGTGCAAAGTTTTGCGGCGTGTGTGGCACGAAACAGACAGAGCAAGAGAGAACACGAGGTGATGGAGGTGATGTATGAGTAAGCAATTGCAAATTTACTACTATGCGGTCTTTGGTGCGCTTGGTGGGTTATCTGGCTGGTGGATTATGGGCAGTTTTGCCACTCAGGGCTGGAATATCTGGCTTTCGTCTGTTGTTGTGGGGATGGGGCTGGGGTTGTGCATGGGAGGGTTGATAGCGGCTACGGATGGGGCAATGATCAAGCATGTCAATAGCCGTGCGGTGCGTGATGGTTTGTTCGGCGCGGGGGCCGGAGCGATGGCCGGTTTTTTGGGGTTGCTGCTGGCGCAGGTTGTCTGGATTATATTGGATGGCGGGTTCTTTGCTCGGGCGCTGGTCTGGGGCATTCTTGGTTTGCTGATTGGTCTGAGTGATATTGTGGTCAGCCGTCGTCTGCAACGTGCTTCGTATGCCGCGCTGGGCGGGTTGCTTGGCGGGTTGGTCGGCGGCATGATATATGAGGGATTGACGCAGCTTTTCCTGGATCAAAGCGGTACGGCCCAGATAGTGACCGGTGGCGTCGGGCTGATTATTGTGGGGGCGTGCATTGGTGGGTTGATTCCGCTGGCACGTCAGGTTTTTTCGCAAGGGGAATTGCGGGTGGTTCTGGGCAAGCAGGCCGGGCTGGTGCGCGAGATTACGGAGCGGGCGACTATTGGTCGCTATGATGGCAATGATTTGTATTTGCCAGATGGGAGTGTTTCGTGGCGGCATGTCCAGGTGTGCCGGATTGAGGATGGGTTTGAGCTTGATGTTTTTGCTGAAGCCGAGCAGCCGGTGCAGGTGGGCACGCATATGGTTGTGCCTGGACAGAAGTATTTGTTGAAGAGCGGCGATACTATTCGCATTGGTGAGGCTCTGGTGCAGTTT
This sequence comes from uncultured Chloroflexaceae bacterium, assembly GCA_964346425.1. Classification (GTDB taxonomy): domain Bacteria; phylum Chloroflexota; class Chloroflexia; order Chloroflexales; family Chloroflexaceae; genus JAAUSY01. Next base: position 4,032 of record CAYFVX010000456.1, read on the forward strand.
GTGGGCCGTTGATGGTTGATGGCTGGTTGGTGTGGTGTTGCGGCTACTCCGCAACACCACACCAACCAGCCAGATCTCGGATCCCTCAAGGGGGTTCACCCCCTCAACGGGGTTCACCCCGCTGCAAGCTCCGCTTACAAACGAGCAAAACATGCACGCAGAGGCGTGCCAGCCCATTCTGGTGGGGTTTATGTTTTTTTCGACTTCGTCGAAAAAAACATAAACCCCACTCCAAAGGGGAGCGTGAGGGAACCTGGTTCCCGCACACACCTGCAGGAGACCCCCGCTGAGGGGTTCACCCCTCAAAGGGTGTCACCTGCGGTATGCTCTGCTTGCGCAAGGCAAAACATGCACGCAAGAGCATGCCAGCCCATTCTGGTGGGGTGTTTGCGTTTTTCGACGAAGTCGAAAAACGCAA
>CAYFVX010000457.1:0-4446 GCA_964346425.1 uncultured Chloroflexaceae bacterium
CAATCCCCCGCTTTGCAAAGCGGCAAACCGCTTAGCTTCATGCGCATGGGGAACCAGGTTCCCTCACACTCCCCATTCTGGTGGGGTTTGTCGTTTTTTCGACGAAGTCGAAAAAACGACAAACCCCACTACAAAGCTGTGGCACGCAGCTACGAGCGTTCTTTGCCGTGCGCAAGCAGCACACAATACAGGTGAAATCTGTTGAGGGGGCAAGCCTGACGCAAAGGTACCATCTCTGTTCACCCGCTCGGCAGCGTAAAGAAAAAGGTAGTCCACGCACCGGGCGTGCTTTCTGCCCAGACGTTGCCCCCATGCCGGATGATAATACGTTTCACCGTTGCCAGTCCGATACCGGTGCCGCTAAACTCGCTCTTTTCATGCAAACGCTGAAACGTGCCAAACAGCCGGTACGATTGCGCCATATCAAAGCCGACGCCGTTGTCACGCACAAAACAGGTGCGGGTCGTGTCTTCCTGCTGAAGGGTGCCCACTTCAATGAGTGCCTGGTCTATCTGTTGGGTAAACTTCCAGGCATTGGAGAGCAGATTTTCCAGCACAATGCGCAACAATCTAGCATCTCCTTCTACGATGATATCATCCATAATGCGGGCTTCCATCAACCGTTCTGGGGCTTGCTGTTGCAATTCTTGCAGAATTTCTTGTGCCAGCACGCTCAGATTAACGGACTCCCAATGCAAATCGCTGCATGTCACCTGGGAGAGCATCAATAGTGCCTCTATCAGATGCAGCATGCGGTGCGCGTTGCCGCGGATGCGTTGCACATAGTTCTGTGCTTCTTCGTCCAGTACCTCGCAATAGTCTTCCAACAATGCCTCGCTCATCATATCAATAGTCCAGAGGGGTGTGCGCAGGTCATGCGCAACCGAATGACTGAAAGCTTCAAGCTCGGCATTGGCTGCTTCCAGTTCGCTTGCCCGCTGGCGCAATGCGGCATTCAACTGCGTAATTTCTTGCTGGTTGCGCCGCATGGTCAACTGGTTTTCAACCCGTGCCAGCACCTCGTCTACTTGAAAAGGTTTACTGATATAGTCTGACCCACCTGCTTCAAAGGCCCGTACTTTATCTATAGCCGCATCCATTGCGCTGACAAAGATCACCGGGATGTGCGTCATCTGTTGATTGCCCTTGATTTCCTTGCAGACCTGATAGCCATTCATCTCTGGCATATTGATATCGAGCAAAACAATATCCGGTGGTTCTACTTTGATGGAGTCCAGGGCCATGCGTCCATTCATCACGGTGCGCACCACATAGCCATGCCGCAGCAACATACGAGAGAGCAGACGGAGATTGTCTGGCTGGTCGTCAACAATAAGCACTCTGGCGAATGATGAGCTATCCGGGGTTGTCGTCATAGTTTTTTACTCTGCTTTGTCTTCTTTGTTTAGAACCTGGGTGGTGATGGTCTTAATTTGCTCAAATTGAAACTCGTCTACCAGTTCGATCAATTCTTCTGCCAACATCGTGTGTGTCGAGCGGAGAGCTTTCGCCAGGTCAAGAATGGTCATACCGTCACCCAGGCGGGCAGCACGGTGCAGTTTTTGGATCCATTCGGCAGGCATCGTTCTCAGCGTTGCGACGGTGAGTGCTTGCTCGGCCTGATAGCGTTCTTCCTGGCTTTGCTGGCTACGCTGGCTATGCACACTTTGCTCTCGTGGCTCTGCATAGACAAATGTTGCCTGCAGGTGGTTTGTCAGGGCCGCAAAAATTTCGTGCGTGCGGATGGGTTTGCGGATGTAGTCATCACATCCCGTTGCCAACACTTCAGTGCGGTCTTGCTCTAGCACACTGGCAGTCAGCGCAACAACCTTCGTTTCCTGGCCCTCTGGCGTCGCCTTAATCTGGCGAGTGGCTTCATAGCCATCCATCACAGGCATGCGCATATCCATAAATATGAGATGGGGATGCCAGGATTGCCAGAGTTCCAGAGCTTCCTGTCCATTGGTTGCGCCACGAACTTCAAAGCCCAGTGGTCGTAGCAGGCTGGTGAGCAGCAAACGGCTCTCGGCACGATCATCTACCGCGAGAATACGGTAGGCGGGCTGGTCTGCTTGCAGCGCGACAGGATGTTGCTGCGGAGCTTCTGGTTGCACATGCTGGTCTGCGACGGTTTCTATCGGGATGGTAAAGGTGAATGTGCTGCCGGCATCGAGATGGCTCATCACGGTGATAGTTCCGCCCATCATTTGCACAAAGTGCTGGCTTATGGGCAAGCCCAGGCCGGTGCCTTCCTGGGCATGCCGCTGCTCGCGTACCTGCGCAAAGGCATCGAAAATGGTCTGCACATGTTCGGCTGCTATGCCGATACCAGTATCCACGACTTCAAAGGTCAGCAAATGGGTGGAGTTGGCTGCATGCTGTCGTTCCGCGGTTGCCTGCTCTGCTTCTGCTGCCCCTTTCGCCTCTAATGCCATCGGCTGGCTCTGCACTGTCAGACTAACGCTCCCTTCATTGGTGAACTTCATCGCATTTGTCAGCAGGTTGATAAGCACCTGACGGAGTTTGCCCTGGTCAGCGGAAACATATTGCGGCACATCTGACGCCTGCGCAATATGCAGGTTCAGCCCTTTCTGCTCTGCGCGGAGCCGCAGCATGTCGGATATGTCCTGGATGAGCGCGTGCAGGTCGAAGCTCTGCTTTTGTAGTACGGTACGACCTGCCTCAATGCGTGACATTTCGAGAATGTCGTTTATCAGGTTGAGCAAATGCTCCCCACTGCGGCTGATGATACTCAGGCTCTCCTGGACCTCAGACGGAACCCGCTCTTCATGCTCTATCAACTGCGCAAATCCGATAATCGCGTTGAGGGGGGTGCGCAGTTCGTGGCTCATATTGGCAAGGAAGGTGCTTTTGGCACGATTGGCAGCTTCAGCGGCTTCTTTGGCCTGGCGTAGCTCTTCTTCAATGCGCCATCGCTCACTTATGTCGCGTGACACCGCGATGATTTCTTGCAGCGTGCCACGTTCTTCATCGTGAACGGTGCGGCTGGTGGTTTCAAACCAGGTGTAGGAACCATCCTTGCAGCGTATGCGGTATCTGACGGTAAAGATAACTGGCTCATCTATGATAGTGGTATGTGATTGCTGGATGGCTGCCAGGTCTTCGGGATGAAAAAAGTCATACGCATTGCGGCCTATCAGTTCTTCGGGAGTATAGCCAATCAACGGAATGCAGGCGGGCGATGCGTAGACATAGACACCTTCCGGGGTATGGCGTGAGATGATGTCCGAAACGTTGTCTGCCAGCAGCCGGTAGCGTTCTTCACTTTCGCGCAGAGCCTGTTCAGTCTGCTTGCGGTCGGTGATATCTTGAAATGAGCCATACAGCTTGATGGCATGTCCCTCGTGCCATGCGGCCCGCCCTCGCATGCGTACCCAGCGATGGTTGCCTTTTGCGGTGACGAATTGCAATTCCAGGTCCCACGGAATATCTTCCTCAAGAGCCTGCTGCATAGCTTCCCGTAGTGCTGGAATATCGGCCGGTGCGTAGAAGTTGATAGCTTCCTCCAAACCAGGTTGATGATCCAGGGGCAATTCATGAATATGGTAGACTTCTTCGGTCCATTCCAACTGGTTGGTATCCAGGTAGAGCTGCCACCCTCCCAGGTGGGCAATGCGCTGGGTTTCTTGCAACAGGGTTTCGCTTTGTTGCAGTTGTTGTTCAGTACGCCGCCGTTCTTCGCTGCCTGTCTGGAGAGCATCGTTCAGCCGCGCCAGTTGGGTAGTCCTGGTTTGTAAGATATGTTCCATCTCCTGGTATTGGGTATGGAGTTGTGCCATCATTTCATTGAAGGTGTGTGCCAGGGTGCCTGTTTCGTCGTGGGTCAGTACCGGGGCGGTGGCGGTCAGGTCGCCCTGGGCAGCACGGCTGGCCGCATCGGTGATGGAGCGGATGGGGCGTGTCGTCTGACGAGCCATAAAGAAGATACCGCCAACCAGCAACAGCGAGGCCATTCCGCCAATCAGCAAAATGTTGCGCACCATCGTGCGAACTGGTGTGTATGCTTCGTCTTGCTGCACCTCGGCAAGTAGCGCAACCTTCTGGGCTGGCAACCAGCGATAGGCACCGATGACCTCTTCGCCCTGATAATTGGTGTAGACGCCGGTGCCGTTTTCCCCCCGGAGCGCAGCATTGACACCCTGGTGCATGCTGCCATGCGGAATATCTTTGTGGTCATTGTTGCCAGTCAGTATCAGGTTGGATGGACCGACAAGATAGACCTCACCCTGGGCATGCATAAGCGAGAAGGAGTCGTTCAGAATAGTTTGTTGCATACCTGTGAGACTGAGCGAAGCGACCAGCACGCCTATCGGTTGCTCGTTGTCCTGGGATGTGGAGAGCGTTGACCGCTGACCGTTGACCGCTGACCGTTGACCGTTGACCGTTGACCGTTGACCACTGACCGCTGACCGCTGACCGCTATCC
>CAYFVX010000458.1:0-4438 GCA_964346425.1 uncultured Chloroflexaceae bacterium
GGGCTGGCGGGTGGGTTTTCCTGGCTCCTCAATTCGGCGGTGATGATCTATGCAGCACGGGCGGGGGGGCGTGATGCGCTAGGCTTGCTTACGTTTGGCCTCTCGGTGACGTCCTACGCAACGATTCTGGTCAATGGTGGGTTGCTCATCTGGGGAGTACGGGCGATAGCGCAGACGCCGCAACGGGCGGGGGCGTTGCTCGTTATTGTGAATGGGTTGCAGTTGTTGCTGGCTGTAGTTGCGTATCTCGCGCTGGTGGTGGTCGCCAGCGCGTTTTTTTCGGCTACGGAACGGGGTATTGTGCTGGTGTGCGGGGGGTTGCTGTTTGCGCAGGCGTTGAGTATGCAGTGGGTGTGTATGGGGCTGGAGCGGTTTCGCTTGCTGGTGCTCAATCAGCTTGGGATGAATGTTGTGTCACTTGCAGCAATGGTTGCGCTGGTGCAGCAGCCAGCAGATGTGGCACGGGTACCGCTGGTGATGGCGGGCAGCCAGGTAGGGGCGGCGGGGGTGTTGCTGCTGCTACTCTATCAGCGGGGGTTACTACGCTTCGGCGGCGTGCGCTGGCAGCAAGCGGGCGAGATTGTGCGGGCTTCGTTGCCGCTGGGGATTTCCGGTTCGATGCTGGTTGCGCTGCGCCATGCGAATAATATTTTCCTGCAGATGCATCATGGACCATCAGCTCTGGGGTTGTTCAGTGCGCCCTATCGGTTGGTGGAGGTGCTGGTGACGGTGGTGACGGTGTTTGCGAATGTGTTTTTGCCGCGGTTATCCGCGCTGGCAGTGGCTTCGCATGCACGGCTGATGCAGTTGATGTACTGGTATGTGCGGCTGATGATGAGCATGGCGGTGTTGATTGGCGTGGTGTTTGTGGTTGAGCCACACGCGTTGCTGCGGTTGCTGTATGGCGAGCAGTTTCTGCCAGCAAGCAGTATCATGCAAGCGATGGGGTTTGCGGTGGTGTGGAGTTTTGCTGCGCTGACGTATATGACGGGATTGCTGGCAACAGGCAAGGACCGCGCGTATGTTGTGTGCATCGGGGTAGGGTTGCTGCTGGCTCTGGTGGGCGGCAGGTTGCTGGTGCCTGCGTATGGGTTGGCGGGCGCGACGGCGGTGGTAGCAAGCCTGGATCTGGCTCTCTGGTTGATGTCGTTGCCGGTGTTTCGGCGGGTGATGGGGAGTTTGTTGTTCGCAGCGTGGGTGTGGCCGCTGCTGGCTGGCGGGGTGCTGGCGGGGTGGCTGGCAGGGAGCGCGTGGTGGGGAGTGGCATTCTGGCTACGGTTGCCGCTGGGAATGGTGTTGTATGCGGTACTGGTGGTGCCGTGGGGAATGGTGCGGAAGGTATGAAGATTTGTTTTGTTAATCCAACTCGTTTGCAACGCGAGATTTATCTTATCGCGCATGGACTGGCGCAGCGCGGGCACCGCGTGACGGTGTTGCAGCCAAGCGGGGCTATTTGCAAGTATCCGGCCTGGCCGCATGTGGGGGTATTGCCGATACCTTGCAATTATGTGCCAGAGGTGCGCTATACGTTGCCTTCGCTGCGGGCAGAATATCGTTTGCTGGAGTATCTGGTGCGACGGGAGCAGTATGAGCTGATACTGGTGCAGGATTATCAGTATGTCACGGCGTTACCGCCTATTTTGCTGCGCCGGCGGTATGGCGTGCCGATTACGCTGGTGAATAATGCACTGGTGGGGGTGGGCTGGCAATATGGCAAGTGGCTGTTTGACCAGGTGGCATGGGGGTATACGCATTCGCTGGGGCGGGTGATTATGCAATCGTATGACCGGCTGGTGTTTCTGCATCAGCAGTTGGCGGCCCAGACGCAGGCATTGCTTGGCGGGGCGATGCCGCCGCATGAGGTTATTCCGTTCGGGGTGGAGCTTGCCCGTTTTTCACGCGTGGATGCCAGCGCAAAACGGGAGGAGTTGGGCATTCAGGCGGGAGAGAAGGTGCTGGTGTTTGCGGGGCGGTTGGTGGTGGTCAAGCGCGTGGAGTGGATTGTTGCGCTGGTGCGTCAGTTGCGCGAGGAGGGATTACCTGTGCGGGCGGTGATTGCCGGCGGGGGGCGGTGGGGCAATCCGGCGACGGAGCTTGCGTATCGGGAGTTGACGCGCCCGCTGGGGGATGCGGTGCGGTTTGTGGGGCCGCAGAGCCACGATGCGTTGCGCACCCTGTATTCGCTGGCGGATGTGGTGGTGTTGCCTTCCCGCTCGGAAGGCTGGCCTGCGGTGCTGATGGAGGCGGCCGCATGCAGGGTGCCGTGCGTTGCCAGCGATGTGGGAGGGGTGCGCGAGATGGTGCAGCATGGGGAGACGGGGTTTGTTTTTCCGCCAGCGGATTTTGCTGCGTTTGTTCATTTTGTCCGCCTTCTTTTGCAAGATGAGCCGATGGCACAGCGGATGGGAGCGCAGGCACGAACGCGAGTTGAGGCTTTTGATTGGGCAAAAATCATTAATCGCTACGAGGAGTTGTTTGCACATTTGATTGGTATGGCGTGACAGCATTTTTTGGCTTTTGTGCTATCATGGGCAAACAATTTTATCTGGTGGTTGGTTTTTTTCTGGAAATCTGGTTGAGCCATTTCCGGGCTTGTCGTTGCTTCATCCATTGATACCAAATTCGATAATCAGGCAAGGAACTACGAACACCACGATTGTATCTTTCTCATGGAAACCATAAGAGACAAGTGGCAGGTCTATTTTCATAAGTAATCAAACGAATCTGGTATACCATCTCTCCATTACGTTGCAGGTTTTTGTTTCCACGCCTTCACACACCATCATACCAAATCGGATAATCGGGCAGAAACCACGAATACCACGAATACCACGAATACCACGAATATATATCTCTAATGGGAAATATGAGAGACACGCAACAGGTCTCTATTTACACGTAATCAAACGAATTTGGTATCACTCCATTACCCACATGCTCAACCAGTCCGAAGAGTTTGGAAAGAAAGGAAGGATGAACGTGTACCAAAGAATACGCTCTGGATTGGTCTTGTTCGCTGCTTTTGGGGTGGTTTTGTTGCTCGTCTTGCATGTGGATAGGGTTGAGAGTTCTTCCTCGTTTCGCTCGTCTGAGAACTTTATTGTATGGTCAGGTGAACAGTCTGCTTCACCCGCCAGCAGGCTGGCAGATGAGGATACGACGGTGACGGTCAAGGGGATTGTGCAGGATAGTCTGGCGCAGACGCCGATTGCGGGGGCGACGGTTCGAGTAACAGCGGTTGTTTCTGCTGCTACCATGCTTGCTGCGGAAACAACGACCAGCAGCGATGGAAGTTTCACGCTTGAACTGGATGTAGGGCAAAAGACGGCAATTGCGATTGAGGTTTCGAAAGAGACGTATGCTCCCTATACTGAACAGCGGTCGGTGTCGGTACCGCCAGCCCAGACGATAACGCTGGAGACTGTTCAGTTGCAACCACTGGTGACGCAGCTTGTGGGAAAGTTGATTGACGACGAGAGTGGGGAGCCGATAGCGGGCATGGAGTGTGGGCTTTTCTTTGCCGAGGAGACGTTTACGTATATTATCCCAGAACCAGAGTGGCCTGAAATGTTCGAGGTCAAGACCGATGCAACGGGGACGTATACGGTAGCGATTCCGCCAGTGGTGTACCGCCATATTGATGAGCCTGTTAAGGATTGCTGTACCGAGACGCATTTGTATGCCGGTAAGCCCTATCGGCTTTCTTTTTTCTTTGGTCCGGCCAATAGCCGTGGGGTCAGTCAGTGGCATGATGGCGGTAAGCCGTATTATGATACGGCGGAGGAACTGGTTTTCGAGCCGGGCAGCAATACGCTGACCTCACGATTCATTACCGCCAAGCCTTTTATGGGCGTGTATTTGCATGATGAGCAGGGGAATGCTGTCGAAGATACCTTTTTTATGATGCGTGTGTATGACCCGCAGGGTGGACGGGTGACTCCCTGGATGAATGCTGAAACCAATAGTACGGGCTATTTTACTTCACCGGTTGCTGTTGCACCGGGTGATTATCGGCTCTGGGCAAAGAATATCGGACGGGGGCCCCGGGATTCTGATGTTGCTAATGACTATAATGATGTCTATTATGGAAATACGGATACCTTTGAAGAATCAGAGATTTTCCCTATGCCGGATGGTGAGGCTACGGCAAGTATTCAGTTGGTTCAAAGTGGCATTCTGGCGGGAGAAGTCACGGATGAGTCTGGCAGTCCGCAAGCTGGAGAACGATTGGGGTTACGGTTTTACCAGCCGGATGGTACGCATCTTGAGGACCTGGATGAGTATGTAACGCTTGATGATGAGGGAGCTTTTGCGGTAACTCCGCGCAGGAGTGGTCAGATGAAAGTGCGGTTTTCGATTGGTCGGGAAGACGAAGACGATTATATGGAGATATGGTCAGGCAATGCACAAAGTGTGGAGGAAGCCGAGACTCTGACTA
>CAYFVX010000459.1:0-4422 GCA_964346425.1 uncultured Chloroflexaceae bacterium
AGCATGCTCTTTTCCGAGTCCAAAACCTCATACATTGCCTACATCACCAGCCATCTTGCAAATAACACCTGCTCCTACCCTGGATATTGATGCTACAGCAACTGTTCTGGCGAATCAACTCCGTCCTACTCCTACTCCTGCTGGCCTCTACATTATACAAGATGGTGATACATTGGGTGGGTTGGCTGAACAGTTTGATACAACGGTCGAAGAAATTCTGGCGGCCAATGGATTGACCGATCCCAATGCTATTCATGCAGGGCAAGGGTTAATTATTCCCTCGCTGTTGCCTACTCAGGTTATTGGTACTCCCTCATCTGAGGTTGAGGTGCTTTCAAGCAGGACACTGACCGCATCATCTACGTTACCTGATCGCTCCGTTATGACGAATACGTTAGAAGTGGAAGAAGAATAGTATTTCTGGATGTGTACTCAATGTAATCATGGCACCTTGACACATTCTGCTTCATCGTGTATAGTATTGATACAATCCTTTGATGGAGATGGATTGATTTCTGAAATAAACAAGTAGATTTAAAGGAGGTGATGCCCATGAGTGATAGTCGTATGCTAAACCCTGTGCATCACCTGGCATCGCCCTCGCTGAAGAGCTAGAATAGTTCTCTATTCATTCAGTCAGGTCAGATAAAACAGGCGGTGTACAGGGTTACACAAAAACCCTCGTTCCTTTCTGGGAGCGAGGGTTTTCTTACCTGCGTACAACAGCACAGCGGAACGATTGGGAAAAAGCTTCACGGAAACGTAGAGAACGGGTACCTAGCGTTTTTACACGGTTTCTTCATACATATAGCGGTTTTTAAGCTGGTTCATAATCTTACCAATACGTTCTACCTGTTTCCGTACCTGTTCGATAAAGAGTTGTTGTTCTTCATCGCTGGCTTCCGGTATCGATTCAAGCGAAATCAGTAAGGTTTGAAGCGGGGTATTTACTTCGTGCGCCAGGAACTCGGTGAGGACTTTGAGTTCTGCCTGGTGCTCATTCTGCAATGCTATGATGCGCTGGTTTATTTCTGTTTTGTCAGGCGATACTGTTTGTGTCTGCATCTTTGTTTTCCACTTTTTTCGTTGCTTCCTTGAAGAAATTACCTTTGCGGTATGTGCCCGGTAATTATTTCCATTCAGTGGAGTGAGCCAGGGTTGTTTTTACCATTGGAGCATGATGCCATCCTGGGCAACCATGCAGCTATGGAAAGTAACCGATGAGAATTTCGAGTGCAACGCTCACGTGCTTGCGTTGCACTCCTCAAAAGCTTGCTGCACCAATCACTGTCCATTTGTACGATACCCTGTGTTGAACAGCTATGGAAGGTGAGAAACCAGTTGAGACTCATTGGAGAAACTGTGAAGAAGGCTTGCTCCTTACTTCATGCAAGCATGTTTTGCAACACGTGCGCAAGTTGTTCGCAGTGACGTTGCCACGAATAGTGGACAACAACCCGTTCTCGTGCTCGTTTCCCCATCTCTCTGGCCTGGATTGAGTCGGCAAGCACCTGGTCTATCGCCCGGGCCAGGTGTTCTCGATCGTTTTCTGCAAAAAGGAGACCTTCTTTTCCCTGACGAATAATGGTATTGAGAGGTGGCAAATCAGTGGTCACAACGGGCAGCCCGCTTGCCATGTACTCGTAGACTTTGAGCGGTGACCAGAAGAAGCCGGCCGCACGGAGGGCAGGATGAGGGGTCGTGGTAAAAGGAGCGACGCCGACAGTGGCTTTGCGCAATTCCATTGGTACCTGCTCATAGGGAAGCGCACCAGTAAACCGAAAATGGTTCGACCAATCTGCAGCAAGGTGTTCTGCCTGGGGGCGTTCCCTTCCATCCCCCACCAGCACGAAACGATAGCTTCTTCCCTGTTTCAGCAGCGAAATGGCCGCCTGGACAAAATCCAGGACTCCATGCCATGCGCGAAATGAGCCGAGAAAAATAGCGGTCGGGATATTGTCTGCTTTGCTTATTGCTTCTGGATGCTCAGGATGCAAATGATAAGAAGCCGGCGTAAATCGTTCGACATTCGCACCCCACGGAAGTTCGACAATTTTGCTTCTGGGGATTTCTGCCGGTACTGTAGTGTGCAGAGGGGTAACGATACGGTTTGCCCAATGACATTGCGTAATTGCCCAGCGGCGCATAGGACCTCCCAGCATATCATCCAGACGACGCTTGAAAACGGCGGGAGGGTCTACCATCAGGGCATTGACTTCGAGCAGGCAGGGAATACGGAGCGTGTGGGCTGTCCAGACACCTGCACCACTAAAGTTGTAGTATCGTTCCATAATGACATCTGGACGCAGCATCCGGGCAAGGCGCAGGATAGGCCAGAAACCGGCGAATCCCAGAGCTTTGGGGATGTTCTGGTGGTGCAGAGAGACCCCGTTGAGCCTGGACGAAACCGGCCGGAAAAATGGGGCTAATCCTCCCCATCCTTCATGACCGGCGGCGACCAGATGAACGGTATGCCCGTGTTGTGCCAACCCCCGTGCTACTTCAAAGGTGTGGGTTGATCCGCCGAGATAACCGGGCACCGGAATGCCGTGGGCGATGTAGAGAATACGCATAAATTCTGGTGCTCCCAACGTGGTATAATAGGTGCATGATGCAAACCTACCTTGACTTTTGTAAAGATGTGACGCGCGAAGCCGGGCATATTTTGCTCCAGCACTTCGACAAACCGCGCACAACGAAGGCGAAGACCTCAACGATTGACCTGGTCACGGAAGTTGATGAACTGGCGCAAGACTATATCGTTCATCGCATTCGTGAACAGTTCCCCGACCACGGTATTATCGCAGAAGAGAACAACGAGTCAACGTACACCGACCAGGCGTATGTCTGGTATATTGACCCGATTGATGGCACGACGAATTACTGGCATCGCCAGCCGTTCTTTGCGGTATCCGTTGCCTTGTGTTATGACAATCAGCCGGTGGTTGGTGTTGTGTATGCGCCACGCTTGAACGAAATGTACTGGGCTACGCGGCAAATGGGTGCCTGGAATGATGCTGGCCCATTGCACGTATCGCAGGTGGCAACCATGCAGCAGGCATTGGTTGCGACTGGCTTTCCCTACCAGCGTGCCCCAGGCACCGACAATAATCTGGTGGAGTTCGGTCGTGTGATGCCCTACGTTCAGGGGATGCGGCGGTGTGGGGCTGCTTCGCTTGATCTGGCAAGTGTGGCTACCGGGCGGCTGGATGGCTACTGGGAGTTTCATTTGAGTCCCTGGGATTCGATGGCGGGTATCTTGCTGGTGCTGGAAGCCGGCGGGCAGATTTCAACCGTCCGCCCGACGGGAGCCATGAATGGGCCAGGCGGCATCCTGGCAAGCAATGGTCTGCTGCATGCCACCTTGCAAAAATTACTGCTTGGGTAAGGCGATAGGCTATACGTCACAGCGGCACTGGCATTCCAATTCTATGGTGACCGGTGAAATCATGCGACTGACTTTATCGCGGCGGACATGCAATACCAGTAGCGTGTATGGGTCAAAAACGACCACATCTTTGATGCCTTGCGAAAGATAAAAATGTGGGCCTACCTCCAGGTCTTTTGCTTCATACCCCTTGCTCACAACTTCAATAACCGCTTCAGGAACAAGGGTAATAGCTTCCTCTTCTTCATCTGGTTTGCGGCAAAAGAGAGAAATGTCCGGCCGTTTGAGTGATCCGTCTGGGAAACTGATGTACACATCTGCAACGTGAAAGCAAGCACAGGGCGATGGGTGGTGCTCACTCTGTACGATTGCTTGAATAGATTGGCGAATACGGTCTACTTCAAGCTGGTGTTTCAAAACTGGTTGTGGTTCCCAGAGAGGAAGCCCGCTTACCATTTCCAGACGGATACCCACCTCGTTTGCTTGCAAAAAGTGTTGTAGCATAGGGGTATCCTTTCTCGTTTGTGCAATGCGTTTTACCCGATACCGACAGCACCCAATATCCAGAATATGATCGAATTGAGGATGCTGAGCAACAATGAACCTATCAGCGCACTCCAGAAACGATGGCGCAGCGAAAATCCCTGAACTATCCAGGCAGCCAACCCGAACAGCAGGGCATTGACGATAAAGTAGAAAATGCCAAGCGTGAGCACCGTCAAGGGGAGCGCGAGAACCTGGGCAATTGGTTGAATGAAGGCATTGATCAAGCCGATAACCAGTCCAGCAATCAATGCATGGGTGAAATCGGCTATATGGATACCCACGTTCAGCTTTGAAATGATGATCAGGCTCACGGTCGTCACCAGCCAGGTAATGATAAAGCTCGTCATGAAATCTCTCCTTCCGTTCTCTTCAAGTAGGAATAGAAACCAGTTGCTCATTCCTCTTGCATGATACCAGAATTTGCCCCCTCTTGTACCTAGACTTTGGCCATTTCATGGAAGGCATAAGCATCGGTAACTACGATAAAA
>CAYFVX010000460.1:0-4421 GCA_964346425.1 uncultured Chloroflexaceae bacterium
GCTGGCTGCCTGCTCAGGCGCAACATAGCCGGGCGTGCCCATGACAATGCCTGGCCCGGTCGCGGTACGCATTGCGTCCGCCTCACTGCGGGCAATACCGAAATCGGTCAACACCAGTTCATCATGGTGATTGTACATGGCGTTGCTGGGTTTGACATCGCGGTGGGTGACTCCCTGGCTATGGGCAAAATCGAGCGCAGCCGCCAGTTGCGTCACGATATCAATAACCCGGCTGGTTGCCATACGTCTTCGTCCATATTTGCGCAACACATCTGCCAGCGTCGGGCCGGGCAGGAGCTCCTGCACCATATAGAAAACACCGTCCTGCTCGCCAAATTGATAGACCTGGACAATGTTCGCATGGCGCAGACTGGCGACTACCCGTGCTTCACGCTGGAACCGTTCGACAAAGTCGGGCAACTCTTCGTCGGGATGGATGATCTTGATGGCAACTTCGCGGTCCAGTGAAGCGTCATACCCTTTGTAGACGCTTGCCATACCACCACTGCCGAGCAGATCAATAATCTCGTAGTCGCCGAGCCTTGCTCCTTTTTTTAAATTCCCGGTTGTCATAGGTACCAACCTTCATTCATCTGTTCCTTTGTATGCAAACACGCGTTGGATCCGTCGTATCATGCTATTCGTATCGCTGGCATAGCAATCGAGATAATCTTGTGCCAGTTTGTAGGCCAGATCTTTTTGCCCGGCGTGCGTCAGTGTCTTGACATACGGGCGAAAATCGCGCAGGGTGACTAGATTTTTCCCGTGGGAATCGGTCATAATCCCCCAGATTAACAATTTTGTCTCCCCATCATCCCGTGAGCTGAAGAAACGGGAAAGCGAAGCGGTGTCTGCGACCTGCCCGACATTGGAGAAGACCTCCTGCCCACGGATAATTTCATTGAGCATGTCTATCTTTTGCGGAATCATGTTGACGAGGTGTTGCAAGGGTTTGGGCAGGTGTGCCAGCAACCGCATCGCGGCAATGCTGAAACTTTCGCCCTGCATCGTGACTTCGCGCAGACTTTGCATGACGGCTCCAAACGTCTTCAAATCACGGTAGAGTTCTCGCCGTTCCGTTTCAAAGGTTTGCAGCGCTTGCTTGTCCGTGTGTTTTTTGAGCTGTTTTACGTATTCATTGCAGGTTTGCAGGCGGGTGGGCAACTCTGGTAATGGATTGCGGAATGTGGCGGGAAAAATACGCAACCCTGGCTCTATCCAGGAAGCATCCATCGGAATAAGCAGGGCGGGATTGATGCTGCGCTGTTCTTCTTGCTGTGCAAGAATATTTTGCTGTATCTCCTCGCCGTTTTCCATAGCCGCAATCAGTTTGAGCACATCACGCGCGGCGGCAGATGGTTGGTAGCTTGTGGCATGGATACAACGGGCCAGAATAAGCAAATCGTTGACCGTAAGCTCTAATCCGATTTTTTGCAGGCGACGACGTAGCCGGTTGATGGCATGCAGGTCTATGGCAGAGCTTTCCACCGAGACTTCCACCGGCATAGGCGCACTGGCTTCGGTAACGGCTTCCTGGAAGGCTTTGGTATGTGTCAGCGTGAGCGGAGTACCCCCGTCACTTTTGACAGCACGTGCTTTGCTGACCGCTGGATAGAGCGCGGTGGCAAAGCCTGTCATCATTTCGGCCAGGGCCATGCCCCAGATACCATCAAATGAAATGTGCGACATGTCAAAGACGATGCTGTGTGTTGTGCGCAGCAGGGTAAGTGCATGATCGCCAACTCCACGGTGCGTCTGGCGTATATCGCCCGGTGAATCGCGGACATCGTGGGTATCCCAATTCATGATAATGGGCGCACGGCGCAGCTCTTCCAGTGTTCGCTGGTTTTCCTTGCTCAGCAGGCGGCGCAGGGCTGGTTGTTGATTGCGGGGCGCCTGGACGAGGAGTATGTCTGTTGCTGTTTGTGTTTCCTGTTTGTGGGTGGTTTGCGAGCGAGCATGACGCAGGATAGCCTGTACCTGGCCTTTGATCTCGCCGAACGGAGGGGGACGCAGAAATCCCTGTTTCTCGTTGGCTACCCAAACCTGTCCGTAGCGGTCAATATGCACCGGTCGCCGCGAACGGTCATAGAACTTGCCATCGCGTCCTTCCGTGAGCGAGAATGATTCCCCGCTTTCTTCCGGCGCGTCGCGCCGTGGGAAGAGGAGCAACTGCCCGGTCTTGCTGCGAGCACATACTTCCAACAAGTAATAGGTTCCCTGAATGACCAGGGCAACACACAGTTTGTGTGGCATGAGTGGCACACGTTGCTCGTGGTATTGCTCGGCCTGCAATGACATCACGATCGTCATTTGTTCTTGAAAGCCAGGCAATGCTTCTCTGGCCTGTTGCGCATGGTGCTGTTCAAGGGTTGTATGCAATTCGGTGGGGAGATGGCGCAGGGCTTTGTCGAGAAACGCCTGGAAAACTGACCGCCGGTAGGCCGCATAGTTGGTGGGGGGAGCATCCGCGGGGGTATGATAGGGACGTTGTGCTATCCACTGTCTGGGCAACCCTTCGAGCCGGTATTCCTTGCGCAGGGCGGCAACCTGGTCAGCGACTTGTTGGTCATAGGCTTCCGCCTTCTTGCGTGCTTTCGGGCGGCGTCCGAGCGATGATTGTCCATGGGTGGTGAGGATTTCTTCAAGCGACCGGAAAAAGCGATGTTCATGCCAGTCATTCTCCAGGATATCCTCATACAGGAGCAGCATATGCATGGCAGTTGCCACCCAGCAGGTCGCGGCATCTTCGTCGCTGGCATCAAAGGCCGCCTGCTGAAACCCACGGGTTTCGGTACAGTGGCGTGCGGCATCTTCGCGCAGACAAAACTCGGTATAAAATTGCCAGAGACCATGCGGAAAGGCGGTTTCAACTTCTTTGCCGGCCAGTGCCAGCAGTTTCTGATAGCCATAGATGACCAGCGCAGGGGCAGCCAGGATGCTGTAGGTACCAATCTGCTTGCTACCGCGAAAGAGCACCGTCAAATCGGCTTCGACCTTGTCAGGGGTAATGGTGCGATCTTCGAGTTGCAGAAGGCCCTGCAGCAAAAAAGCCGGCAAATTTGAGGAGGGGAAAATCTCCGCAATTTCTTGCTTGAGTGCCTTGACCTGTTTTACTCCCAGGCCGGTAGGACTGACCAGACTGGAGTCGTCAATCGTATCAAGGGACTGGCGTGTTTGCTGAACCTGTTGCTTATACGTGGTTGTGTTTGAACGGCTTCCTTTTGAGGCCATATGAATACGAACTTCACCCATTATGGAGCATGTGTGTACGACCTATTATAGCATACATCGCTTCTGTCTGTGATACGTTTGCTTCTGACTGTTCAAGAGAGTATACTTAATCTTTGAGGAGAGCAAAAAGGAAGTGAACAAACTACAGGAATATGGGTATTCGCTCTTTCCAACGTAAACCAGGAGTGCTATGACGATTACCGAGGAACATTATAAAGGAACAGTTCTTATTGTTGACGATACACCGGAGAATTTACATCTTCTTTCCTCTATGCTCAAGGATCATGGCTATACGGTTCGGGCTATGATAAGCGGCCCAATGGCACTCAAATCGGTGCAGATAGATCCGCCCGATATTATTTTGCTCGACATCAATATGCCGACGATGAATGGCTATGAAGTCTGCCGTCGCTTGAAAGCCGATGAGCAAACACGCTTTATTCCGGTCATTTTTATCAGTGCGCTTGGCGAAGTGATGAATAAAGTTGAGGCGTTCAAGGCGGGAGGCATAGATTATATACCCAAACCTTTTCAAGTTGAGGAGGTGATGGCACGGGTCAATACGCATCTCTCTCTGCGCCATATGCAAGTACAGCTCCAGCAGCAAAATGCGCAGTTGCAACAGGAAATCCACGAACGCTCGCAGGCAGAAGATGCCTTGCGAGCAGCCAATCATCGCCTGGTGTCGCTGGTAGATCAGCTTGAGCAACGCAATCAGGAGATGCAATGGTTGAACCAGATGAGCAGTTTTTTGCAACGCTCGCAATCATTTGAAGAAGCCTATACTATCTGCTTACCGCTCCTGCGTGACTTATTTCAAGAACAGAATGGTGCGCTGTATCTTATCAACCCTGAAACCGGGCGGCTTACGCAGGTCGCCAGTTGGGGGGGACACCCGCCAACCACCCAGGAATTTGCTCCCGATGCGTGCCTGGCACTGGAAGGTAGTCGCATACATTTGATGGAAGATCGTGCCAATTCGCTTCTCTGTTCACATCTGGGGAGCGAGACTCGGTTTCCTGCGCTCTGTGTACAGCTTATTACCCGAGGCGAGTCACTTGGACTGCTGCATATCACCAATGGCCCCGAGGCTACCGAAGAAGAGGCAGGACAGGAGTTGGACCGCTGGGAAAGACTGGCGGTGATGGTGGCAGACCGTATTGCGGTGGCAATGGCGAACATTCAAC
>CAYFVX010000461.1:0-4416 GCA_964346425.1 uncultured Chloroflexaceae bacterium
AGAACTGGACAAAGCGTACTTTCGAGTACATTTGAACACAAAGAAAGTAGCAGACAGACGCAGCATAACGAGAATGGAGTGCTCCTCTACTCACAAGCTATGCTCGTCAGTTGAATGGCAAGGGAGAAGGCAGGAAGAGAGTGTAAAATGGCAAAAGATTTGAACAAGGTGATGATTATAGGGCGACTGGGAACCGACCCTGAAATGCGTTATACCTCAAGCGGTAATCCGGTCACAACCTTTCGCGTGGCTTCCTGCCGCCAATGGAAAGATAGCAGTGGAGACTTGCGAGAAGAAACGGAGTGGTTTAGTATCGTCACCTGGAACAAACTTGCCGAAATTTGCAATCAGCATTTAAACAAAAACTCTCGCGTCTATCTTGAAGGACGGTTGCAAACGCGTTCATGGGAGGATCAACTGAGTGGGCAAACACGGTATAAAACCGAAGTTGTCGCTAATGATATGATCATTCTGGAAAACCGCACCCAGCGCGAGGCATGCTACACCAACAATGAGGCTGCAAACAATGATATCGCCCCCCCGCGTGATACCTCCCAATCAGTCTATCGTGAAAGTCATAGCGATGACGAGCAATACCCACCTCTCGATATTGGAGATGAAGATATCCCTTTTTAAGATACATATCAAAGACAGCAAGATGAATGATTACTGCCCAGTCAGGTCTTTCATCTTGCCCTGTCACTATTTTACCTATCAATATTATGGCTGATACATCAAAAAAACCGGCAAATAAAGGGCGTCGTGCTTCAGACGCAGCACCAGGAAAAAAGGTCAACCAGACCCCAAAAAAGGCAGGTCAGGCAAAGGCTCCGACCAAAAAAGCTGCTTCACTTTCCAAAAAACACCGCGAACAGCAGCAACAACGGATGGTCGTGCGTGCCGTAACGACGGGCGTCGTTCTTGCGCTGATTGCGATTATCAGCGGTATTCTCTATGACCAGTTCTGGGTACCCAGTCGTGCCATAGCCCAGGTCAACGAAGAAACCCTGACCCGCCGCGAGTATTGGGAAACCTATCGTGCCAATCTTGCCCAGCAGATTGTGCAAAACCTCCAATTGTCGGTGATGTTTGCCGACAACCAGCAGATAGGTTCGCAATTCAACAACCGTAGCCCTCTCTTGAATGAACAGGCGCAAGTCGTAGATGAAGAGCCTGTCAATCAAGAGGTCATTACAAACTGGCAAGACAATCAGTTGGTCATTCAGGGAGCCAACCAGATGGACATACAGGCCAGCGAGGATGAAATCTATCAACGGATGGTGCAAGACCTGGGCCTCGGGTTTTTGCCTTCGGCTATGCAAGAACCAGCCGCCTCTGTCATTACTTCAACTGATACCCTGACACAAACGCAAGACACAGCCAGTATGACCGAGACGATCGCGACGGATGAAGTAACAGAGTCCGTTTCCATACCATCGCCTGCACCCAGTCCCTCACCCACCGCCACGCCGACAGCATCGGAAGCCAGACAACAGGCGAATGACATTTTCACCAAAATCTATGAACAGTACACCGCAGAACTGGATGAAACTGCAGAACTGCGTCAGATGGACATTGATCCAGCCTATACGCAGGAGGATTTCCGCCAGGCAATGCTGCGTCAGTATCGCATCCAGGTCCTGCGCCAGAAAATCCAGGAATCGCTTGTGCCCGAAGAAAGTTTCGAGCACGACCTGACTCCTGACCAGGTGCAGGCACGGCAAATATTCCTTGAGGTTGACACGCCTATTACCAATACACAGCAAATAACCACTACCGACGAGGCGACACAGGAAGCGATAGATGAAGCATTCGCCGAACGGAAACCTGACGCAGAAGAGATCGTTGAAGAGTTACGTGAGGGAGCCGACTTTGCAGAGTTGGCTCAGGAAGAGTCTGAGGATATTGGCTCACGGCAACAGGGAGGCAATATGGGGTATTTCGACGAGGAAGGCAAGACGGATAGCGGCGTGACGTACCCCCCAGAAGTTGTCGAGACCTCCTATGAGTTGGAAGGCGACGAGATAAGCAACCCGGTACGTAGTCAATTTGGATGGCATATCATTCAAGTCACCGACCGTCAGACCACCACACTTGAACAACAGCTTCGCACCGAAAGGACTGAAACGTTTGATGAGTGGATCGAAGAGCAACGTGAAGCAGCCACCATTGAACTGCTTACCGACGTATCGGTGACACCATCGCCATCGCCATCACCCACAACGCAACCAACATATGTGCCAGGGCCACCTACCCCAACGCCGATGCCAACCCCGGGCGAAATCGTCCCCGGTGAAGGAGATGGACAGCTTATCCCAACCCCCGGCATTGTGCAACCACCCGATGGTGGGGATGCGCAACGTATCCCAACACCCAACATTGACCAACCATCCAACGAGGATGGCGTGATTGTTATTACCCCCGGTACTGAGGACGCACCCGTCGAGGAAGAGGACGTACCCACCGAGAACGGGGAAACGCCCGCCGAGGATACAGACGCATCCGATGGGGAAACAGAAGACGTCCCCGAAAATACGTCCGAGGAACCAGAACCAGAAACTTCTGAGTAACTCATGCAACAAAACCAACCGTAGAGAAACCCCCAGTGGGTGAATCCCATTGGGGTCGCGAGGGAACATTGTTCCCTCGCAACTTTCTTCTAAAGGGGTGGGTGGTTTTTGCGGCTTCGCCTTTTTGGAAAACCAGGCAGGAGTAGAATCAACCATGCAACGATGGAAACCAAAATCAGCACCGGGGGTATGGATCGCAGTTGTCTTGCTGCTTATGGTGCTGGCAGGCGTTGTTTTTCTTGGGAGTCGGGTGATTGAAGTGCTGTTGCAACCACCCGAACAGTGGTCCATCAATCTCACGCTCTTCGGCGAGATGCTCGCTACACTGCTCCTGCTCCTGCTGGCTGGCTTCCTGAGCTATCGTGTGCTGGCAGCATTCACCCTTTCATATGAGATAGACCGCAACGGTGTCTATATTCAATGGATCGGCAATCGTGCCGTCATTCCCATAGATCAAATTGAACTGGTAGACATGGGCGACCGCAAGGCACGCATGCCCTGGCGCATCTTCCAGGGTATCGGCTACTATTGGGGACAGGGACAGACGAGCGAAGGCCAACGATTGCACCTCTTTTCCACCCTACCGCCCGGCAAGAGCCTTTTTCTGCACACCACATCATCCTCCTACGCGGTCTCACCGGATGACCAGGATGGCTTTGTCCAACACCTGGAACAACGCCGCCGCCTGGGAACCACCAAACCACTCGCCGCCACCTATCAACGCGGTCGGATGCTTTTTTATGCGTTCTGGAACGACCAGGTCGTGCGCTGGGCACTGGTGCTTGCCCTGGGTCTCAACATACTCCTGCTGGGCATCCTGTTCAGCCGCTATCCCTTCCTCGCAGAACAGGTGCAGATGCGGTTTAACGCGGCTGGCGAAGTCACTGAACTGCGCCCCCGACACCAGATACTCTTCCTACCGCTGGCCTCATTCGGGCTTATCCTGCTCAATATGGGCCTGGGGTTGATCATCTATCGCCGCGAGAAAACAGGAGCACGGGTGCTGCAAATTGCCTCAGTGCTCATGCCGTTCCTGTTTGGCGTTGCTGTGTTCTCTATCATTGCCCGCTAATCCGCTTGATTTTTCCGCAATGACCTGCTAAACTAAATCTACTAAAGTCCTCTCAGAGCTTTTTATCTTGACAGAGAGCAGAGAACAGTCCTTTCTCTCGAATCTTTGTTTTCATGGTCCAGGGAGACGATACCGTCCAATGGTTCTTTCCCGCAACAAGCAACACATCCTCTGTTCGGATGACAAACACATTGACAGGAATGTCTGGATTTCCTGGCCCCCGCTCCTTATTTTGTGTCATTTGCAATCAACTGGATTAGAAAGGATGGGCTATGCCATTATTCCACAAACGTCATCTTTCACTATTCACCCTGTTCATCTTGCTGGCAACATTGCTGGCAGCATGCGGCGGACAAAGCGAACCAGTCGTTATCCGCGAAACTGTCGTGGTTGAAAAAGAAGTCGAAAAAGAAGTTGAGGTTGTCGTTGAAGTAACCTCGACCCCCGACCCAGAAGCTCCTGCTGCCCAGGAAAGCGGCTCGCTCAAAACACCACATCCAATTCTGAGCGACCAACGAGTCCGTCAGGCTATCGCCTATTGCAGCAACCGACCGGAACTCATCCAATCCGTCTATCCCTTCCTGAATGAAGAAGAACGAGAAAACCTGTTGATGGATACCTTCATTCCCAAAGGACACTGGGCTTATTCCAGTGAAGGGATTACCACCTACCCATTTGACCCGGAACAAGGACGCGCCCTGCTGGAAGAAGCCGGCTGGCAGGAAAGTACCTTTGAGGGAGACCCGCGGGTCAATGAGGAAGAAGAACCCCTCT
>CAYFVX010000462.1:0-4411 GCA_964346425.1 uncultured Chloroflexaceae bacterium
GCTGGGAAGCAAATTCGGCCGAACAGCAACGCATGCGGGAAGAATCCGAACGCAAATGGGCCGAAAACCAGCAGGAACTGCGCCAGATGCGGGAAGAATCCGAACGCAAATGGGCCGAAAACCAGCAACGCTGGGAAGCAAATTCGGCCGAACAGCAACGCATGCGGGAAGAATCCGAACGCAATTGGCAAGAGCTACAAGAAACCAATCGCGAGCTGCGTGAGCAGGGCAAAAAGTTGGATGTGACCATCGGCGCAATTGGCGCACGTTGGGGCATACGCTCCGAAGCTTCCTTCCGCAACGCTATGCGGGGGCTCTTACGAGAGGTGGCAGACGTCCAGGTGGAACAAGTGGACATAGTTGATACAATGGGTGAGGTATTTGGATACCCGGCGAATGTCGAACTGGATATTGTTATCCACAATGGTAAACTGATCGTGTGTGAGATAAAATCTTCAGTATCGCGGGGTGATGTGCGCGATTTTTGCGACAAGGTGGAGTTCTATAAAAAGCATCACCAGCAAGAGGTTGACCGCGCAGTGATGATCTCACCGATGGTGGATCGAAAAGCGAAGCAGGCAGCGCAAATGCTCGGCGTCACCTTATACACGCACATAGAAGACAGTTTTCCCGACCAACCCGACCAACCCGACCAACCCGAACCATAAAAGACCACCAGATATCCTTGTATTTTTCCTGGTCTGTCAATCTGAAGAGTTCAAGGAACATGGTTTTCGCAAAATCTTACGTTACGCTGGGAGCATGAGGGGCAACCCTCTCGCAACCTCCATTTGTGAGTATAGGGGACAGCGGAGCCGTCCCCTGTATCCGCTCAATCCCGCGGCGGTACCGCCGCCTCGGAAATCAGCAACATTTTAAGGAAAGCATAAAACAAAACCATGGCACTTCGCCTGATAGAAGTCATCCTCCCATCCGCCAGCATCAGCCGCCTGCGCACCGCGCTGGAAGGCCAGGAGATCGTGGACCTGTGGATTAGCGAATTCACCGAACACACCTCCATCGCTCGCATCCTTGTATCCACCCGCCACACCGAAGCCGTCTCCGACATCATCAACGACCAGTTGAGCATGCACAAAGAATTTCGCCTGATGCTCTTTGCCGTCGAAGCAACCCTGCCACATGTCGAAATAGCCACGCAAGAAAGCACAGAAACAGACACCGAAACAGCAAACAACCAGAGCCAACAAACAACCAGCCCCGACCGTATCAGCCGCGAAGAACTCTACCACGACATCGCCTACGGAGCACAAGTCTCCCCCATCTACCTCGTTACCGTCATCCTCTCCACACTCGTCGCTGCCGTCGGCCTGCTGCGCAGCAACGTCGCCGTCATCATAGGCGCAATGGTCATCGCCCCGCTGCTTGGCCCAAACGTCGCCCTATCACTCGCTTCAACGCTTGGCGACCTGGACCTCGCAAAACGCAGCATCAAAACCCTGCTGGCTGGCATCGCCACCGCCCTGCTTCTTGCCCTGGCAATGGGCTACTTCATGCGGGTTGACCCCGCCGCCCCAGAAATCGCCTCGCGCACCGTCATCGGCATCAGCGACGTTGTGCTGGCACTGGCGGCTGGCAGTGCCGGGGCTCTCGCCTTCACCACCGGCATCTCCGCCACCGTCATCGGCGTCATGGTCGCCGTTGCCCTGCTGCCCCCGCTGGTCGTCGTGGGTCTGCTGGCAGGCGCAGGCTATCCTGCCCTCGCCCTTAGCGCATTCCTGCTCTTCCTCACCAACATCGCCTGCATCAACCTGGCAGGCGTCGTCACCTTCCTGGCGCAGCACATCCAGCCCCGCGGATGGTGGAAAACCGAACAGGCCGGCCGCGCCACCGCCACCGCCGTCGCAATCTGGGCAATCACCCTGGCAATCCTGCTTACCCTCATCATCTGGGCATAAAAGAGTCCTACTTCTCCATCCCCCATTCCCCATCCCCTAGCAGCTCAAGCTGCGGATTCGCCTCCACCTCCGGCAACAGCGCAGGGCTGACGGCTAACTCCTCCAGCAGCAACGTATTGCGGATACGCGCCAGCCGCACCGCCGAAAAATCCGGCTGCCCACACGCCCGAATCGCCATCGCCACCGCATCACGCGGCGTCGGTAACGTAATCGGCAACGCCCCCCGCTGCATCCCAATAAGCCCCGACGTCAAATGATTCGTATACGTCACCGCAAAATCAACCTTCCGTGCCAATTGATACGGAATAAGGTCCGCCAGCCCCATGCCAGCCGCATTCCCATGCGTCTCCTCGCTCAGGTCCAGCGCAACAATCACACTGATATGCGGAACCGGCGGATCATGCTCACCCGCAATACGCAACCGCCCGATTACATTCGTATCCATCCCCGTACCGCTGATATTCTTGCCAATCTCATCCACCACCAGCACATCCAGATGCGCAAACGGCAACCGCGCCGTCAAATCCCGGCTCCGCTCTAGCAACACCGTCTCGCCGCTGCCCCCAATCTCCTGCGCAGGCAACGCCACCACATCCATTGTCTGCTCCAGCACATCCTCCAGAAGAGCCACGCCCGCCAGCACGCGGCCACGCTCCACCACCATCCGCGCCATCGGCACAAGCTGATGCCGCAAGCCATACACCCCACGGCTATGCACACGCTCCGCCCCGACGCGATTGCCCATCCCGACCGCGCACATCTTCGCCAGCCCGCTCTCAATCGCCCCCTTAAAACTGGTATGGATCTTGATACGATTCACCACCAGCGTGCCATCCGCCTCGGAAGCAATGCGGTCCATATACACCGGCGTGCCATCTTCCAGCCTGCCAAGCTCCACCACCTCCATAGAAGCCTCAATCGGACACCCGATAGCCTCTTCCGTAATACCCAGCCCCGCCAGCAACTTCACCTGACCGGCCGCCGTAGCCCCACCGTGGCTGCCCATCGCCGTCACAAGAAACGGCGTAGCCCCGGCATCACGCAGCCAGTCAACGCTCGTGCGCAAAATCGTCACAATATCGCGGATACCGCGGCTACCAGCCGTAACCGCCACGCGCATACCGGGCGTTATCTGCTCGCGTAGCCCCACCTGCTCAAGTTGCTGCCAGACACGCCCGGCCACATCCTGCAGTGGTGCAGTAGGCCAATGCTGGCGGATACGCGCAAGCGGCGGCAACGGCAGATCCGTCAGTTCGTGCAAAGCCTTGCCATGCGCAATCTGCAAATTCAGCACATCAGATTCCATCTTGTCTACTCACTGGTTCTGCAAACGCTAAAATATACCCATTGCAATCCTTGAACGCGAACTCCTTCGTTCCATAGAATGTTTCGTGCATCTCTTGCACCACCTCAACCTGTGAGCGGAGCTTCTGGTAGATGGCCTGCACATTGGAAACCTCAATATAGAGCGTAAGCGAACCACCAATAGCTGCCGCCGCCAGCACAGGAATCTCCTGCGACAGACTGATGGTAGATTGAAACATAAGCTCTACACCATCCATCTTGACCAGGGCCCAATGAAACGACCCATCCTCAGCCGGCACAGTCATAACCACCTCAAACCCGAGAATATCCTGATAGAACGCAAGCGTCCGACCAACATCCTTGACCATCAAATTCGGAGTCAATTTTTTGTACATCTTCTTTGTTCACTCCTGTACGCTCTGGTAGCCAGCAACGAAAAAACACCCAAAACTGCTGGGTAGCACCACAGAATGCCGTGGAGTATCCTCAACGGGGTTGACACAGGGGAGCGCGAAGGGACACAGTCCCCTCGCAACCCCACGGTAAAATACCGTCCACGATATTTCGTGGTGCTACCAACTGCTGCTCAGCAAAATAATGATACTGGTAGCCCCGCCCCGCAAAGGACTCTGTTGGAAAACCCCATCTCCTTCCCTTTCCTTTGCGTCTTCGCACCTTTGCGTGAGGCCCTGCTCGGACTGTACCAACAGACTCTCAAAACGGGCCAGAATCTCGTTTAAGAAAGAACAGAGTAGCGAAAACGATGCGCTTGCAAATGTCAGGGGCAAACGGGCAAACGGCCGGGGTTGATTGTTTCTGTTCAGCATTAAGGATACCAGAAGATAGTACTTCGTGCCAGAAGCAAAGCCAGGATATTTGCGTCCCTGCGCCTTTGCGCGAGGCTTCGCCCTCCACTTCTCTACACACTTGCCTTGCTTCGGAACAGTTCACATTCGCAGGCAACCAGAGGTAGCGCAGGCAATGGATGCTCTTCGTGGTATTCGTGGTATTCGTAGTTCCAGCCCTGCCCGAACCTTTGCGCGAGGCTTCTGATACCAGGTTCGGATGAATAGTTTCTTTTCACCACGGAGACACAGAGGCACAGAGGCACAGGGAGAACAGGTTTTCCCTGTGCCTCTGCCCGAATCTTGGCGTTCTTGGTGTCTTGGCGGTTTGTGTAACCATTCAAG
>CAYFVX010000463.1:0-4405 GCA_964346425.1 uncultured Chloroflexaceae bacterium
CACCGTTCCACCGTTCCACCGTTCCACCGTTCCACCGTTCCACCGTTCCACCGCTCCACCGCTCCACCGCTCCACCGTTCCACCGTTCCACCGTTCCACCGCTCTCACGGCACCGGCGTCGCCGTTGGCAAAAACACATTCCCGCGCCCTGGCAACAACACCGCACGCAACACCGTCGCCCGTAACGTCACCGGCGCGTTTACCGCACGCTGCAATCGCTGCTCAATCTCCTCAACCTGCTGCGGCGAAAAATCATCCAGCGCGTAAATCGTCGCATACACAATAAATCGCCCGCCCTGCTGCTCCACCACCACATCGGTAATGCGGGTAACTTCCGACTCGATTTCGGCACTCAACACAGCCTCAACCTTGCTCTGACGGGTAATCTTGTCAATGGCATTCACCGAAAAAATTGCCAGCGGAATAGAAATCAACACCAGCGCAATCATCGCCAGCAAAAACCCCGTGCGTACATGCCCATGCAGCCGGGCCTGCTCAGGGCGAAACCCGAGCAACAAAAACACGACCGAAGCCGCGAACACAATAGCAATCAGGTTGGTAATAAACAGCAGCAACGCCCCGCCGCTCACATCCAGTTGCGCCGTTGCGGTGCCATAGCCGGCCACGCTCAGCGGCGGCACCAGCGCGGCCGCAATCGCCACCCCCGGCAACGCTGCCGCTACTTCCTTGCGCCCCAACGCATACCCGCCAGCCGCTCCCGATGCCAGCGCAACCAGCAAATCTAGCAAAGTCGGCTGCGTGCGGGCCAGAATTTCCGATGTATTGATATGGGTAGGCGACAAGAGCGTCACCCCGATACTGACGCCCAGTGCGAGCACAATCCCCTGCAACATAGACCCGGCCGACATACGCAGCAAATAGGGATTGCCACGCACAATACTCATCGCCATCGAAATAATCGGACTCATCAACGGCGCAACGAGCATTGCACCAATAATCACCGCCGGACTGCTCTGAATCAAGCCAAGCGTTGCGATCATCGCCGACAGACCAATCAAGATAAAAAAGTCAATACTGGGATGGGCAGCCCGCTGCATCTCATGATAAATCGTATCGCGTTCGGAGACGGTGAGCACGGGGAATGGTGATGAAATCATCTCCCATGCGCGGCGCAACCAGAAGCGACGCGCCCCTTCATAATGCTTGATAAGCAATACCGGGCAGGGGGATTCGCGGGCAACATCCACCGGCAACCCGCCAAAAATCACCTGATCGAGCACACCGCCGCGGGAGGCTCCCAGGATCAATACATCAAAGTTGGGAGCCACATCCAAAATACCTTCGCGGATGTCATTGGAAGGGAGCACGAGCAGATCTATCTCCGGTTTGCCGCCAACCCGATTGACCAGCTCTTGTAGTCGCGTGGTTGCACGGCTGATGCTATCTGGAGAAAGAAATTCCTCGACGAGGTTCAACGCTACAATATGCGCCGTATGTTCATCCACCACCAGATGTTGGGCAAGTTTTAATGCCGCGAGCGAATTGGGGCTGCCTTCCGTCGGCACCAGCACGTTCTGGACGCCATGGGATATATCGCCACGTACCACCACCACATCACACGGAGCTGCCCGCACAATCGGATCCAGCACCGGGTCGGTGTCAAACGACATCAGCGGAATTTCGCCTTCCCAGCCAAGTAAAATGACATGGGCATGCTCTTCCTGTGCAGCCCCAAGAATACCATCTATTGGACTCTGCGACATACGCACCAGCACCTCGATGGGAACATCCTGCACTTTCACGCGGCGAGCGATAAGCTTTAACTCAAGCCATTGCTTCTCAGCTTCCTGGCGTTGCAAGTATTGTGGAACCTGGTCGGGAAAGACAGCGACCTTGAGCACCAGCACCCGCCCATTCCGCGCACGCGCCAGCTTTGCCCCCATGCGGATAAGCGCGGGGGCGGTTTCCGGATTGGCGGTACTGACCAGCACAGTATAGCCCGCGCGTCGCTGGTCTACTGCAATATTGGAAACCACCGCATCCCGCCGCCGCACATTGATATTTCCCTGACGGGCATAGCGCACATAGTAGATAGCTCCCAGAGCTATCCAGCCAACCGCCAGCAGCACCACATTCGGCGGCAGATAAAACGGCAGAAAAAGACTGATACCGGCTGCCAGCCCCGGAAAAAGCGGATAAAATGGCAATTGCAGCCGCCGATGCTCCGGCAGGTCATTGCTCCGTCTGAAAACGTCCGGGAGATTGAGGAGTGCCGTTACCCAGAGGAAAGAGATGGCAACAAAACCGACCAGCAGTGAGCGGGGAGCAAATGCGGCAGTCAGGGCACCCACAACCGCAAAGAAACGCAACGCTGCCAGCGGGGTCCCCAGGGCGGGCGAGATTTTCAAAAATTGCTCCGGCAAAAACCCATCGCGTACCATGGTGCCCATCAAACGCACCATCACAACCATGGCCTTGTCGAGCGCAACCACGCTGATAAGCAACCCGAACGTAACGCATATGGCTTCCAGCACAAACTGGTTGCCAGAACTGGCCTGCTTTGCCAGCTTTGCCAGCGGCAGCACATCTGCGGGCAGAAAGCCGACAGTGCGTAGCTCGACAAAGGCCGCCAATGAACCCAACACCGCACTCAAGCCCAGCGGAATAAGTAAACCGGGCAATATATTGCGCTCTGGCTCAACAACCTCATCCCGCTTATCCAGCACAAAGTTGATCCCCCACAAGCCAGCCGCCATCAGCGCAATCACCCGCAGCATATTGACCGAATCGGAAGAGGGAAAACTCGCTCTCGATGTAGGATCAACAGGCAGAAACCATCCCCAGAACGACAGCACAAGCAAAAACGCAATGCTGCCATAGACAATCAAGAGCCGTAGTCGCCATCGTCCTCGTGTACCTATCAAGTCATTGACCGCAACGAGGATAACCAGTGAAGGAGCCAGCCAGTGTATATCCAGCGATAGTCCGATAAGCCGTTCTATGCTCATATTGAGATAGAGCGCAGCTCCTATGCCCAGCAGCGCAATCAGTGCCAGTTGACCACCCAGCATCAACCAGCCACTTGCATAGGTGCGCCAGGTCACCCCACTGGCACGCACCAGCGAAAATATGCCGCCGCTGCCTCCGAGAACGGAGGCGCGTTCGGCATAGGTCAATACCAGAGGGAGAAAGATAAGCGCGGCCACCAGATACGCAGAGGGTGTCTGCGGACCGGTCTGATTGAGGAAGGTTCCCATCAGGACAAAAATGCCCAGGCTCATGGTGCTACTACTGCCAATCGCAACAAGTCGAGGCAGACTGATCGTCCGACTAAAGTCAATAGTCGGGTGCGGAGGGAGATTTTCTCCCTCTAAGGATGATAGCGTTTTTTTGCTCAAGGTTGTTTCCGGTTATGAGGTGCTACTCTTCTTCAGGGGATACACCCTCAAACACAGCCACCCCCATTGCGCCAGGGCCAAGATGAATCGCAGTGCTTGGGCTAAACTGCGTCACCTGAACCTTCTCGCGGGGAAACACAGGTTCCACCTTATCCAGCAGTTTCTCAACATCTTCTGGCGTTGTTGCATAGAGGACCGTCACTTCTTCTACTTTTGGAAAATCCTCGATAAAGGTATAAAGTCCCTCAATAGCCTTGGCCCGGGTACGGGTGCGCTCATATGGCACAATCTCGCCATCATCCAATATCATGAGGGGCTTGATACGCTGCATAGAACCAATGACCGGCGGTGCCAGCGAAAGTTGCCCACTCATCTCCAGATATTCCATCGTGTCTACAAAAAACACCACATGCGTATGCTGCATCATATCGTTAATGAGCCGACGCAATTCAAGCGGTTCTGCACCATCGAGGGCTGCCCGTGCCGCAGCTACCGCCACCGTTCCCAGCCCCATAGACGCCGACTTGCTATCAATCAGCTCAATACGCGTCAATGAGGCCGGCAGCTTGGCACACGCTTGCGTGGTTGCCTGATAGACTCCTCCCATGCGACCACTGAGATGAATAGAAAAAACATGGTCGTGTTCCACTGCCAGGCGACGGTAGAGGTGTTCAAAAACAACCGGCGCAGGGGCTACAGTTGAAAACGAGTGGTTTCCATCCTGCAACAACATGTAGAATTCCTCATTGGGGATATCCACATTGGCACGGTAGATCTGTCCATCAATTTTTAAGAGAAGCGGTACCACTTCAATTCCGAGTTCGCTGGCAAGCTGCGGTGGAATGTCAGCGGTACTATCCGTTACTATTTTAATGCTGCCCATTGCATACTCCCGTTATTGCTTGAGCTTCTGGAGCGTTCCATCCATTTTTAAAATAAAGACCCGGAGCTATCCCATGTCCCATCCTCAAAAGACCATGGAACTGTTCAAAAGTCAGGGAAAGCACTTCTGGGAACGCGGGCATCTTGCTCGCACAATGCAGGCG
>CAYFVX010000464.1:0-4402 GCA_964346425.1 uncultured Chloroflexaceae bacterium
GGTTGGGGAGAGGGTGAAAGCGCGGTGGAATGCCCGTTACGTTCGCGCCTATGGGAGGTAGAAGACGATAGTATGACCACCACAACCATCAGCGGATTTCTCAATGTTGACAAGCCTGACGGTATGACTTCCCACGATGTGGTCGCCCGTATTCGCCGCCTGGTTGGGCGCAAGGTCAAAGTCGGGCATGCGGGCACGCTTGACCCGGCGGCCACCGGTGTGCTGCCAGTAGCGATTGGACAGGCCACGCGCTTGCTGGAGTATTTTACTGATACACGCAAAGGGTATGATGCGCTCGTTTGCCTGGGCAAGAGTACCACCACGGATGATGCCGAAGGTGAGATACTTTTGCAAGCTCCTGTTCCCCCCCTCACCCAGGAACATATCGAGACGCTCCTGGCTTCGTTCCGCGGCACGATTATGCAAGTTCCCCCTATGTATGCAGCCATCCACCACCAGGGCAAGAAATTGTATGAACTGGCGCGGGAAGGAAAATCGGTTGAACGCCCTCCCCGCGAGGTGACGATTGAAGCGTTGGCGTATCTGCCGGAAAAATCATCCCCCGATTGTCTGGCTCTGGCTGTTACGTGCCACAAGGGGACGTATATCCGTTCACTGGCACGCGATATTGGTGAGCAGATTGGTTGTGGTGGCTATCTTTCCGCACTGGTGCGCACGTTCGTGGGACCATTCCATCTGCGTGCAGCAACCCCCTTGTCCAGGCTGCTGGATGAGCCGGAACTGTTGCCCCAGGTGCTTGCTCCCCCAGAAATGGCAGTGCTCCACTGGCAAAAAGTATCGCTGGAAACGTGGCAATGTCAGAAGATTTTGCAAGGGCGGGTCATTCAGTTACCCGCCGGCACGATAGCGGATGATGTTGTGCAGGTACGTGCGCATGACCCTCAGGACCGCTTCATTGCTCTGTTGCGAAGGAATGGCGATATGTGGCACCCTGCCAAGGTTTTTCCCCCTTCTGCCTGATACATACCTGTGAGATATACATACAATAAGTTGCGATATATTTGTACCTATGCTACAATCAGTCATCGGTTGAGTTCAAGGTAACTCGGTTTTTTTTTGCGAGGGACTTGGGAATAGTCTGGGCAAAACCTCTCGCCGTGCGAGCAGGTTTTTTATGGCAAGCGATTGATTGAATACCCGAGATCTGCAAGTATGACAGCAAATGAATTACGGACAGTCTGGTGGGAAGATGGGCAGGTTTGCCTGATTGAACAGCGATTACTGCCACTGCAGGAAGTGACGGTACGCTGCCATACAGTGGAAGAAGTCGCACAGGCAATCAAAACCATGCAGGTGCGCGGTGCGCCGGCCATCGGTTGCACGGCTGCGTATGGAATGGCAATCGCCATCCAACACAACAACGCATCCAGTAGCGTGGAGTTGATTGAAGAGCTGCGTCGTGCCAAAGTTTTGCTGGATGCACAACGCCCAACAGCAGTCAATCTGAGCTGGGCAACAAGCCGGGTGCTGGAATATGCACAAAATGCCAGCCATGAGGCAGATGCAGCGACACTCCACACTCTGGTCCTGGAAGAAGCCCATACCATCTTGCAGGAAGATCTGGCGATGTGTCATGCGATTGGCGATCATGGCGCACCGCTGATACCAGCTCGTGGGCATGTGTTGACGCACTGCAATGCGGGTGGGTTGGCAACCGCTGGCTATGGAACGGCACTGGCTCCCATGCGCACAGCACACGCGCAGGGTCGGTCTCTCCACGTATATGTGGATGAAACCCGTCCGTTCCTACAGGGCGCACGCCTGACGGCCTGGGAACTGCGCGAAGCCGGTATTCAGCAAACACTGATTACCGACAATATGGCAGGCTATATGATGCGCCGGGGCGAAATAGATTGTGTGATTGTGGGCGCGGATCGCATTGTGGCAAATGGTGATGTGGCGAATAAAATCGGGACGTATAGCGTCGCTGTGCTGGCGAAAACGCACAACATCCCTTTCTATGTTGCTGCTCCCACTTCGACCATCGATCTTTCGCTGAAGCATGGTGATCAGATAGAAATTGAAGAACGTTCACCGGATGAAGTGACCCATCTTGCTGGACAGCAGATAGCCCCCGAGGGGGTGCATGCTGCTCACCCGGCGTTTGATGTCACCCCCAATGCTTTGATCACTGCAATCATTACTGAGCAAGGAGTCGTTGAGCCTCCTTTTGAAGATGATTTGCGGCGTGTATGCCACTCTCGTTTCAACCCGCCTGCTTGCCAGTAGCGCAAAGTGGTTTGCCGTATACAAGTTCATCTCGTGCCCTGGGATTGTTGATGACAACGCTTCCGTCAATCTTGACCTGGCCGCGTCTACCCAATCGGTCATTCAGTGAACACTGGTTTGTACAAAGTGCTATTGGTTTCCCTGGACTGGTGGTTGATGCTTTAACGGAACAGGTCTACGTTGATAGGACCAGGGCAGAGCAAGAACTTGATCGGCTTTCGCTGGCATATCTGCGTGGAAATCAAGCTGCAGGTGCTATGGGTGCCGAAAGCGCATCCGGCTTGTTTGAACTGCTTCGTGTTCCCAAAGACTGGTTCAAAGGCGTTGCGATTACAAGCCAGCTTGTTGGGCCAGTAAGCCTCGGGGTGTATCTGACCGATGAACAGCAACGTTCGCTGATCTACGACCCGATATTATTGGAGGCTCTGGCACACCTTCTCGCGTTGCGCATTGGCTGGGTAACTGGACAACTGGCAAATCTGGTGGAGCAGAGTATTTTTTGCCTGGATGAGCCGTTTCTGGATGCGTTCAATTCACCTTTTCTGCCGATTGGTTGGGACCGAGGGATTGAATTGCTAGAGCTGGTCCTGTCAAGCGCGTCAGGCTATCGCGGGATTGCATTGGGCAAAATTGGAAACTGGCAACAGATGCATCGCACACCAGTCTATTGGGAACCAGTTCTGGAGACATCAGTCAATCTGCTTATGTTTAATGTCTATGATCAGAGTGACGTATTACTGGATGGGGCAAATGTGCTCAAAGATTTTCTGGATCGCCCCGGTTTGATTAGTTGGGGGCTTATTCCAGCCAATGAACAATCCCTGGCGAAGGAAACAACTGATACGCTGACGGCCCGCTTCAATGGGTTGTTGCGCAGGCTGAATGTGGCTGGCGTACCACGTGACAGGCTTTTGCAAGCATCGCTTATCACCACCAGTGGGCGTCTTTCGCACCTGTCAATCGAAGCGGCTGAACGTGCATTGCAGCTTTGTAGCGATGTATCGCTCCGTATCCGCCTGAGCTATGGGTTGACGAACCAATAAGTATTATTTTACGTTATGAGAGGAGATCGCGTATGAGCATTGTAGTGACTGGCTCACTGGCTTACGACTATATTATGAACTTCCCCGGCTATTTTAAAGACCATATTTTGCCCGATAAAGCCCATATTCTTTCGGTAAGTTTTCTCGTTGATTCCATGAATAAGATGCGCGGTGGCGTGGCAGGCAATATTGCGTACAATCTTGGGCTACTCGGTGAGCGGCCTATGATAGCCGGCACCGTCGGCACCGACTTCGAGGAGTACCGCCTCTGGCTTGAAGCCAACAACGTAGACACCAGCGGCATTATCCCGATTGACAATGAATTTACCTCTTCGTGCTTTATCACCACCGATCATTCTGACAATCAAATCGTTGCATTTTACGCCGGTGCTATGACGCATTCCAGCAAGCTCTCGCTGAAGAGCCTGGGGTTGGGCGCAAATGATCTGGTGCTGATTTCTCCCTCGGACTCCGATGGAATGCACCAGCTTGCGCTGGAATGCCAGCAACTCGGCATCCCATATGTTTTCGACCCGGGCAAGCAAACGCCGCGGCTGGAGGCGGAGCAAATCCGCGCCGGTCTCAAGGGTGCGAGTTACCTGGTTGGCAACGACTACGAGTTTGGTATGATGGCGAAGAAACTGGAGACGAACGAGGAAGAGTTGATCGCCAGTGCTCCCATTACCGTCGTCACAAAGGGCGAAAGTGGTTCGAGCATCTATGACAATAAGCAAAGCACAAAGATAGATATTCCTGTGGCGAAGGTCAAGGAAATTCTGGACCCGACCGGTTCTGGTGATGCGTACCTGGCCGGGCTGGTCTTTGGTTTCGTCCGTGAGCTTCCGCTGGAAGTAACAGGACGAATTGCTGCGCTGGCAGCCACCTATAATATTGAGCATCGTGGTTGTCAGGAACACCGCTATACACGGGCCGAGTTTGCGGCACGCTATGCGGAGACATTTGGCCCCAGCGACCCGATTCAATCCCTGTTTGGGAATGGGTGAGAGGCTGGTGCATTGAGCCCTTGTGGCTCTGCCCACTCCCCGTCCGGGTTGGAGTGATGGCGTTTTCTGTGTGTTCTCAAGCTCTTTCGCTGCCTGGTGCAGCTC
>CAYFVX010000465.1:0-4391 GCA_964346425.1 uncultured Chloroflexaceae bacterium
TCGACGAAGTCGAAAAAACCACAAACCCCACCAGAACGGGGAGCGTGCGGGAACCTGGTTCCCGCACACACCCGCAAGTGACACCCATTGAGGTGGGGCACCCCGCTGCAAGCTCCGCGTGCAAACGGACAGAAAACGCACGCAGAAGCGTGCCAACCCATTCTGGTGGGGTGTATGTTTTTTGCGGCTACGCCACAAAAAACATACACCCCACCCTCTTTCTTGAGAATGGGAGGGAACCTGGTTCCTTTACACTTTCGGGTAAAAGATTCACCCCATTCCAATGGTTTAAATCAAACCTGCCTTTTAAGCATGTTATAATGCACAATGGTACAATGAGGTTTCCACACACATATACTCGGATAAGTTTCGCTAACGTGGGGAGCAAATAAACTATGGCCCGACATCCCGATATTGTATTGATGGTACTCGATACGCAACGTGCAGATCGTCTTTCTTGCTATGGCTGTACCCAACCGACTACTCCACATCTTGACAAACTGGCATCACAGGCAACATTGTTTCGCCATGCCTTTTCGCCTGCGCAATGGACTATACCTTCGCATGCTTCAATGTTCACGGGAGTTTATCCTTCCATGCATGGAACCGTGCAATCCTTCCTGCGATTGCCGGATACATTACCAACCCTGGCCGAACGCTTACGTGACAATGGCTATGTCACCTCGGCCTTCTGCAATAACCCGCTTGTAGGCATTATCAACAATGGTCTGCGCCGGGGGTTTTCTAGCTTTCTCAACTATAACGGGGTCTTTCTCTCCCGTCCACACCAGTCTGGTGAACAACGCGGATTGCTCGACAGCTATCGTCAGTGGTTCAACAACTTTCTGGCCGAAATCTGGGATGAATCGCAGGCCAGAAGCACCGCACGAACCTATCAGCAATCGTTTAAAGATATAATCGTTGAGGTGTTGTCTCGCATGCAGAATGTCTTTGTGCGTTCTGAGACCCAGGCATTTCTCTCATTTACCCCGCTTATGGTTTCCATCTGGCAGACCGCATTGAGCTTTAAAGGCAATTCAGTACGCACACTCAACGATGCAGCAAAATTCCTGACGGAGCGACGCGGAATACCCCGGGACCAGCCCGTTTTCAGCTTTATCAACCTGATGGGGGCGCATATGCCCTATCATCCACCACGCCGATTCATCGAACGTTTCGTCCCCCAGGTATTGCGTAACCGTCAGGCAAAACACTACCTTCGCCAATTTAATGCTGACGTGCATGGTTGGTATACGCCGCTGGCGAGTGCAATGGATGCTGAACGCAAGGCTATTCTCGATGGCATATACAACGCGGAAGTTGCCTATCAAGATGAACTGGTAGGTCAATTTGTTCGTCAGCTTGAAGAGAGTGGGCGGCTCGATAATACCATGCTGGTTGTCTGTGCCGATCACGGCGACCATCTGGGCGAAAAACAACTGATTGGTCACATCTTCTCGTCCTACAATGAACTGGTGCGTGTTCCTCTGCTCATCCGTGCGCCAAATGGTGATTTTTCGCGGGTTGGCAAAGAAGTAGACCACTTTGTCTCGACCCGACGTATCTATCATACGCTGTTGGATGCGGCTGGCATTGCCAGCGAAGAAGAGCACAATTTGAGCCTGGCACAGAGCCGCGAAAGTGACCCGGACCAGGGGACAGTCTTTGTGGAGAGCATTCCTTCCCAGCAGGCCATCAGCATGATACGCAAACGTGAGCCACATCTGATCAATGTGTATAACTACGATCAGACGCGCAGTGCCGTGTGTAGCGAACGCTACAAGCTGATTCAGACTGGCAACGAACGTCCGCAGCTCTATGATGTGCTCAGCGATCCCTATGAAAACCTTGACCTGCACGACATATTGCCCGAACAAGTTGAACTACTCCAGCAACGTCTTGATGGATTTGTGCAACAATCCAGTGCAAACACCGCAGCCTGCAAGGCGCAGTATGCTGATGGCAAAGGTGGTTTTGACGACCCGAAAGTACAACGCCGTCTGCGTGATCTGGGGTATCTTGAATAACGAATAGAAAGAACGGTCCTTCCTATGAAGCCACTACGTTTACTTGTTATTGGTCTGGACTGTGCCGAACCATCGCTTGTTTTCGAGCGTTGGCGTAGCGACTTGCCCAATCTCTCACGGTTGATGCAGCAGGGAAGCTATGGTCACATGATCAGCAGTATCCCTGCCATCACTGTGCCTGCCTGGAGCTGCATGATGAGCGGTCGCGACCCCGGTGAACTTGGTGTCTATGGCTTCCGCAAACGTGCAGACCGCAGTTACCAGCGCATGACCATTGCCAACAGCGAGGCCATTCGCTTCCCGCGCCTGTGGGATGTGCTTGGCGAGCAAGGATGGCGTTGTGGGGTTATCAGTGTGCCGGGTACCTATCCCCCACCGCCAGAACTCAATGGTGCGCTGGTATCTTGCTTCTTGACACCTTCAACCGAAAGCGTCTATACCACACCACCTGAACTGGCAGATACCATTGCGGGCATGTTCGAGCAGTTCCTGTTCGACGTGCCCAACTTTCGCTCGGAAGATAAAGCGCGTATTCTGCACGACATCTACACCCTCTGCGACCAGCGTTTTACGCTGGCAAAGCATATGCTGGAGCATGAAGAACTCGATATGCTCATGATGGTGGAAATGGGGGTAGACCGTATTCACCATGCCTTCTGGCGACAAATGGATCCCGCGCATCCCAGGTATGTGGCAGATGCGCCCTTTGCCAATGCTATCTATGAATATTATCAGCATGTCGATCAACGCATTGGTGAACTGCTGGCATACTGTGATGAGCAAACGGCGGTGCTGGTGGTTTCCGACCACGGTGCCCGTCCGCTTATGGGAGGCATCTGCCTGAACGAATGGTTGATGCAAGAAGGATATCTTACTTTGAAAGAACAACCGGCCGAGCCAGTTCGTCTCGATGATGCTCAGGTAGATTGGAAACAAACGCGGGCATGGGGAGCCGGCGGCTATTATGGACGCATCTTTCTCAATGTCCAGGGACGAGAACCAGAAGGTGTGATACCAATAACCGACTACGAACGCACCCGTGCTGAGCTGGCAGAGCGGCTCAGCGCAATGCCTGGTCCTGATGGACAACCGCTTGGCAATCGAGTTTTCACCCCGCAGCAACTCTATCGCAAGGTACGGGGGGTTGCGCCCGACCTGATTGTCTATTTTGCGGACCTGGCGTGGCGTTCGGTTGGCACGATTGGTGGTGGATGTCTCTATACCCAGGAGAATGACACTGGCCCGGACGATGCCAACCATGCGCAGCATGGCCTCTTCATCTGGCACGATCCACAGCACCCCGGTGCAGGGCAGATGGTCGCCGACTTACCGATTTACGATATTTTGCCCTCGTTGCTCCATCGTTTTGGCGTAGCCTCACCTGACGGTCTGCAGGGAGCGGCGCGGGATCTGGCGAAGTAGTTTGCCCACGCAAAGAACATAAAACTCCCGCGAGTTTTGCAACCCGCGGGAGAAGGAACGGTGCCCATCAGGAGGGGCGAAGGGAAGAAGAGAGAGAGATGTCCTTTTAATCTTTGCGCTTCAGCAGCACAAGACCAGCCACAATCATCAAAGGCGGAACTATCAATCCCATGCTTACCCCCAGTTGATTGAGCAACACGAGACCACCCATACCCACCAGGATGATGCCGAGCTTGCGCCAGTTGCGGTTGCGCTGCTGGAGCGGGGTGGTCGGGGGTTTGGGATGAAATGTTCCCGGCTGCGGTGTATACTGCACGGAAGCGCGTGGCGGTGGGTCAAATTCGAGGCGAATCGTTTCGCCGGTTGATGGTTCCGGGATTTCAATGGGTTTGCCGGTCTGCGGATCAAACTTATAAGCACTGGGCGGTGGCGGAGCCTGTCGAGCCACTGTTCGCGCTGCCGCCTGCTGCTGGTGCTGCACGGTCTGGGCTGGTTGCCCCATCGAAACATTGACGTTCCCCTGGCTGGCTGCATCCTGAGCGGTCTGAGAACCGCGGTAGGTTGCCTGGGGTTGCGAGTAGCTTGTTGCCGGCTGGCCTGAAGCTGCCATCTGTTGGGCAACCTTTGTGTCCTTTGGCATAAGGAGCCACAACAGGATATAGACCGGCAAACCAACCCCGCTGGTCAACGTGACCAGCACAAAAATTAAGCGGACTATAATCGGGTCAATGTTGAAATATTCGCCCAATCCTCCACAGACACCCCCAATAATGGATTCGCGGGTGCTGCGTGTAAGTCGTGGTTGCATGACTTGTCTCCTCTTGACGTTGCGTACTGTTTTCTCTTGCACAATCATTCATCGCAAAAGTGTTGGTGTGCGCAAAAATAATGAGAGATACGAGCAATCATTATGCTTTGTTTGTTGGGGGTATGACGATAGCC